>NZ_CAJPJE010000027.1:0-28384 GCF_905369875.1 Actinomyces sp. ICM47 | reverse complement strand
GTGCTTGTGTCGCGCCTGTGCGAACCCAGCGCCGAGGTCGGTATGGTCGCTGCCGAGACCTCGCGCAGCTATGACGACGGGGGAGTACGCATCGTGTGCTCTCCGCTGGTGCGCGCGCTCGACACGGCCCGTATCCTCGCGCGCGTGTTCGACATCGCCGGCTATCCCTGTGAGGGTCCGGTCAGCGATGAGAGGCTCACCGAGCGCTTCTACGGCACCTTCGAGGGGAAGACCTACGAGGAGATCGCCCGCGAGCAACCCGAGGCCTACTCCGAGTATCGAGACACTGGTGAATGTGTGGGTGCCGAGGTCGAGCGTTCCGAGGTTGTGGGGGAGCGCTTCCGCGACGCCGTCCTCGAGGCGGCGGCCGCGTGCCGGTCGGATCAGTCTCTCATCATTGTCTCGCACGGCTCCGCTATCGCGCGGGGCCTCATCTCCTTGCTGGGGCTCGATCCCGCAGACTTCAACGGCCTGCGCGGCGTCGATAACTGCCACTGGTCGGAACTGGTGCCCGTTGGTGTCTCAACCGCGAAGAGCGCAGCGCGCACCGGATGGCGCCTGGCATCGCACAACATCGGGGCTCGCGAGGATATCCTGGGGGCCTAACACGCCTCTGGGGGCCTCATTTGCCTAGCATTTCAACGATTTCATGACGATGTGATCAGCGACACTTGGTTTGGATTTGCGTACCTCTCGAAAAATTGGCTATCATTTATTAGGTCGCCGGGGGTGACCAATTAAATAAAGGGGCTATGGCGCAGTTGGTAGCGCGCTTCCATGGCATGGAAGAGGTCGGGGGTTCGAATCCCCCTAGCTCCACCGAAAAAACCGACACTCAGCTTGTGAGTGTCGGTTTTTTATTACTCCGTGAGCCTGTGGTCACTTTCTTTTCTTTGGCTCGCTCGTTGCTGCACTTCTGAATTTCATCGGGATCTGTGGGGTGTTAGCCGCTGTAGTCTGTCTCTTGTTGTTGTCATGTGCTGTGGTTAGTGTGTGGCTGTTCCATGATTCGTGATGGGTTGGTCGCGTGTGACAACAATTCCGGCGTGTCCCGTCTGTGGGTCGTGTTGCTCAGCTTCCACTAGGTGGGAGTGTGTGTGCGCTGCTGGGGGTGTCTGTCAGTGGGTGGGGAGGTGGGGGAAACCTGTCCTGCGGGTGTGAGGAGGTTGCTGCATGTAATCCAAGCGCTAGGTCAGTATCAAACTTGCAGAATGGTAAAATGCCAATCGGTTAATATAACGTTTTGGTATCGGCATGTGGGATGTTCAAAATCTGTGAAACTGAGAAAACGTTGCAATTTCAGAGAATTGCATGTAATTAATTACTCAAAAAAGTTTGAAATCTCGTAAACCGCATGGAAAGATTTACCTGTCTCTGTTCCATAGTGTTAGGCCGATAGTTAATGTCGTTCCAACTCACCCGCACTCACACCACGGTGGTGCTCGCCGCCACTACGATCGCGGCATCCCTCGTTGTGATCCCCTCACTGGCCGAGGGAAACCATGCCACCGAGGATCCCTTCTGCGCATCCCTCACGGGCGCAGACGCTCGCATCACTGCTGAGTACAACCCGCTGCTCGCCCAGTACGCCGACGCGGCCGCGGGCAACTCAGCCGGTAACAAGGCCGACCCTGAGCGTGAGGCTCAGCTCCGTAAGGACCTCGCCGACGCTCAGGCCGCCCTGGAGGCCGCCAAGCAGGATGCCGAGAAGCCCAGCCCCTCTGTCAGTGATGCCCCCGCCGTCGGAGATGCGCCCGCTGCGGACACTACTGTTGACCGCGGTCTCGACTGGGTTGACTGGTCCAAGGTTGATTACGAGACCCAGGCCAAGATCATCGAGGCCCTCATCGTTCAGAAGATGAATGCCTACCGCGCCAACGTTGGCCTACCCGAGTTGGTCGTGTCGGACACCGTTACTGGCGATGCTCGCTCGTGGAGCAAGCACATGTCCGATACCGATTCTTTCGAGCATGATCAGTCCTACAAGAACATGGGGCAGGGGGCTCTCGACGGAGCAGATACGATGTCTGCTGCTGAAAATATCGCCTACAACCACCTTGAGAACTTCTCTGCCGGCGGCGGCATGAAGACTCCTGCGCAGGCTGCTGCTGATCTCTTCGATCAATGGAAGAACTCTAAGGGGCATGACCGCAACATGCTCGGTGCGAGCAACACCGTTGGCGTCGGTGTGTACATTGCCAAGGGCAGTGAGGGCACGCGCGTCTACGGCACGCAGAAGTTCTATGGTGTCACCGGTGGTTCGCCGAACTTGTCGCGCTTCCACACGACCGGTGACACGGCCTCGGCCTACGGCTTCGACGGCAAGGCTTTCAATACAGACAATACGAACTACGTCTCCGGCCTTGCTGGATCCGGCGATGAACAGCGCGCAAACTCCTGGGAAAAGATGGTTGGCGCGCTCCCGGGTTCTGCCCTCCCCGTGGATGTCTCGACTCTGCCCGCCAAGAATGGTGCCGCGGCTCCGGCGACCCCTGCGCCCGCTCCGGCGACCCCTGCGCCCGTCGACGATAAGCCCTCGGTTGATGCCGATAAGGCCGTCGCTGACGCTCAGGCCGCCGTCGATGCTGCTCAGAAGGCCCTCGATGACTATCTGGCGTCGATCTCTGAGGATAAGCCTGCTGTGGACCTCGAGGAACTCGACGCTCAGCTCGATAAGGTTGCTGACTCGATCGCTGCTGACACCTCCGTGCGTCCTGAGAAGGATGGCGGCGTAACCGTCCTTGAGGGTGACAACAAGGCTGAGCGTTACCTGACAGCCGAGGAGTACCGCGCCGCGCTGACGAACTGCACGGCCGCGGAGATCCCGAACCCGTCGATCGGCGAGCCTTCCGCTCCCGCGCCTGGCCCGTCGACTCCGACCACGCCTGAGCCTTCCGCTCCGGCCCCTGGCCCGTCGACCCCCACCACCACGGCTCCGGTCGTTCCGGCACCTGCCCCGTCGCAGCCTTCGACCCCGTCGAAGACTCGTCCGCAGACCATCGCCTCCACGGGCACCACGGCCACGTGGGTTGCGGTTGGTGCTGTCGCGGTCCTGGTCGCTGGCATTGGTGCGCTCATCGCATCGCGTCGCGCCAAGAACTGACGCTGTGATTGAAGCCCCCGTCGATGAGTTCGCTCATCGGCGGGGGCTTCCCCTATGCGGTGGCCGCCAGTTTGCCAAGGGACATGATTGTGTGATGGTGCTTGCATTCAGTGAGCGTGAGTATATACTCGGTATATGAGTGTTGCGAAACTGAAGCCGTATCGACACGGTGATACCCGTTCCGTTGAGGGAGCGGGTTCGTTCGCTCCTTCTATCGAGAGGAACATGTATGCGTCCCATTCATGCGTATCGAAGCGTGGTTGCAGCGCTTGGTGTCGCCGCCTTCGTCGTCGGTGGTGTCATGCCTGCCTTTGCGGCAGATGCTGATCCTAGCCCGGAGCCGGTACCAACCGTTCAGCCGACCGCTGATCCACAGCCGGACCCTGCGCCCAACCCGGACCCTACACCTGATCCCGCTCCGCAGTCGGACCCTGCACCCGCGCCTGACCCCAAGCCCTCCTGGAAGCAGGATGCTGTTGGATGGTGGTATGACCTGGGCAACGGCCGCTTTGTGCATAGCGAGGTGCGCGAGATTGGCGGCAGTACCTACCGCTTTGATGCCAGTGGCTACATGGTCACCGGTTGGTATGGTGTTGACGGTGCGTGGGAATATTACAGCACCTCGGGTGCACAGGCGCGAAGCTGGGTTCAGGTGGGGAGTTCCTGGTACTACCTGGATCCGGAAACCGGCATCATGCGTACGGGTTGGCAGAAGGTCGGTGACACCTGGTACTTCCTGGATGCCTCGGGGGCCATGGCGACTGGCTGGGTGAGTCAGGGTGGTGCGTGGTACTGCATGGACGCCAATGGTGCGATGCTGACGGGCTGGAACGCTGTTCGGGGTTCCTGGTACTACTTCCGCAGTTCTGGCGAGATGGTGACCGGCTGGCTCAATCTCGGAGGTACGTGGTACTACCTGAACGGATCCGGCGCGATGGTAACGGGTACGCAGTGGATTGGTTCTGAGCGTCACTGGTTCTACGACTCGGGTGCCTGGTGGGGGCTGTACCCGGTGCCCTCGCGTGGCGGCGGTTCTGGCAATGCGCGTACGTTCAACAACTGCACCGAGGCTTGGAACGCGGGCGCTGCTCCACTGCGCCGTGGAGATCCGGGCTATAGCGCGGATCTTGATCGTGATGGTGACGGTGTCGCCTGCGAGGTGCGTCCTCGCTAATTGTGCTCCACTTCCCCTGGCCCCGGCCTCGTTTGATTTGTTTCGACGAGGCCGGGGTCCTTCTGTACATACGGTGCGTGTGGGGTGGTGGAGTGTCTGACGAGTGTGTCGTTGTGATGATGTGTTGAACTGTTGACGTGTGTGCGATCTTTGGTCAGATCTGGCAGATATAAGAGTAACGACTTCGCATATTTGCAACATTTCCAACCGTAAGTAGTTTGTCGTATGAATGTCATGGAATGTTCTTAGGCGATATTCACCACTCATTTAGTGTGATTTGAAACATAATAGATATTCCATGGTTGATTATCGACAAACTGTTATACATGCTCAGTAATGCGTTAGTGCGAAACCGTCGCCGACTTCAGTGCTGGACGACCAATGGGGCCCTTCAGTAGCTGCGAGTAAGACGCCACCACATCTTGAGAGGAACATGCAGATGCGTCCCATCAATGCCCGTCGTACCATGATCGCCGCCCTCGGTGCTGCCACCGTCGTCGCTGGAACCGTCATCCCCGCCTATGCGGCCCCCGTCGCCCTCGAGGAGGGTACGCCGGGTGATGCTGCTGCTGCGATTGAGCAGCCCGCTGCTGAGGACCCTGCCACGGACGAGAAGCCCGCCACGGACGAGAAGCCCGCCACGGAAGACCCGGCAGCTGACGATGAGGACGGCGAGGAGGGCCCCGTTGCTTCCTGGAAGCACAACGATAAGGGCTGGTGGTTCGACTTGGGCGACGGCGACTACGCCAAGGATGAGCAGGTCGAGATTGATGACCAGATCTACCGATTCGACTCCGACGGCTACATGGTGACCGGCTGGCACCAGGAGGAGGCCGGCTGGGAGTACTTCACCCTCAATGGCCAGCAGATCTTCGGTTGGGCCAGCTGGAACGGCTCCTGGTACTTCCTTTCGCCCGAGAATGGCATCATGCAGACCAGCTGGATCAATGTTGATGGCACCTGGTACTACCTGCACCACTCGGGTGCCATGGCCACCGGCTGGGTCAAGCTTGGAGCTGACTGGTACTACTTGAACGAGTCCGGTGCGATGGTCACCGGCTGGGCAGAGATCAACGGCTCCTGGTTCTACATGGACGAGAACGGTGCGATGGTCACCGGCTGGGCAGAGATCAACGGCTCCTGGTTCTACATGGATGACAACGGTGCGATGGTCACGGGCATCCAGACCATCGACGGCAAGCGTCACCTCTTCCACGATTCCGGTGCCTGGGCTGGCCAGCTCTGAATCTCTGGCTCAGTGGCGGTGCTTGTGCCAGCGGCGCACTGAGTCCATCACACACGCTAACGGACCCCGACCTCGACGAGGCCGGGGTCCGTTTCCCTCTTGGAGGCGGTATGCGGGTGCCGAGCGGGCACATGCGTGACAGGAAGGGTAAGCAAAGAAACGGTGGGGGCGTGGCCAGTTGACCACGCCCCCACCATCTCTCAATAAGCAGATCAGCCCGCGTCGACCGCCTGGTTGGCGATCTGGCGCTCACACACGTCGATGAGCTCGCGGATGATGCGCAGCGTACCGGCAGAGGCGTCGGCGTGAGCGTCGATCCACGCCTTGCCCGACGCGACCACGTCGACCTCGGTTGTGTAACCGGCCAGAGCGGTCGGGAACAGCAGCGTGGTCAGGTCCTCGGCGGTGTGGAAGGTGAAACGCTCCCAGATGCCCGTCAGTGCGTCGAAGTATTCCGCGACGTAGGTAGCGTAGGCCGAGGGGTTGGTGCGTGCCTGTGCCCAGAAGCCCGAGATCATCGCCCAGCGGGTGTCGTTGGGGATTGAGGTGTCGGTGAGGACCTTGTCCCACACGTCGGCCTTGATCCATTCCCCTGCGCGCGCGGCGCGACAGGCCGCAGCGTTCTGGTGGCCGGTCATCGTGTCGTCCTCGGCCTCGAGGGCGTCGATGTCGGACTCGGTGGCGACGCTGCCGCGCACGAGCGAGACCAGGAGATCCCACTTGAGGTCGACGTCCAGGTCCAGGCCGTCGAGGGTCTGGGTGGCGTCGAACAGGCCGCGGACGGCCTCGAACTGCTCCTCAGAGGAGGCATTGCGCGCGGCTGCGGCCACGAGCATGCGCTGTGCGTCCGAGCCGGAGGCGGCGGTGCGAGCCAGGAGCAACAGGCGACGACCCGTGTCCTCGGCGGCCTCGGCGCGAGCCTGCGGTGCGACGAAGGTGCGCACGGCCTCGTCGATGTGGCGCAGGGTCAGCATGAGCAGGCTCATGTTGTCCTCAACGGGAATCGAGGTCAGCGCGAGGTTCAGGTAGTCGCGAGCCGGCATTTCGCCGTCGCGGGTCATGTCCCACGCCGAGGCCATGACGACGCCGCGCGTGAGGGAATCCGTGAACTTAGTGATGTTAGCGACCGCGAAGGCCAGGGATTGCTCGTCCAGGCGCACCTTCGCGTAGCCGAGGTCACCGTCGTTGACCAGGATGAAGTCCGGGCGAGCGATGCCCGCAGCGGCCTCGACGAGCGTGGACGCGCCGTCGACATCAAGCTCCTCGCGGAAGACCTGGGCAAGCGTCCCCTCCTCGGTCAGCGAGTAGCCCGCGACACCCAGGCGATGCGGGCGCAGGGAGGCTCCCTCGGAGAAGGCTTCCTGCGTGATTTCGAGGCGCTCAATCGTGCCGTCCTCGGCGGTCGTGACGACCGGACGCAGCAGCGTCACGCCGGCTTCCTCCAGCCACACCTTCGACCATGAGGCCAGGTCGCGGCCCGACGCAGCGGCCAGCTCGGTGAGCAGGTCGTCCAGCGTCGCGTTGGCGTAGGAGTGCTTCGTCAGGTACTCGTGCAGGCCCGCGAAGAAGGCGTCGCGTCCCACGTAGGAGACGAGCTGGCGCAGCACGGAGGCACCCTTGGCGTAGGTGATGCCGTCGAAGTTGACCTCAACGTCGGCCAGGTCGCGGATCTCAGCCGTGATCGGGTGCGTCGTGGGCAGCTGATCCTGCTTGAGGCCCCAGTCCTTACGGACCATGAAGCCGGTCCAGCCTTCGGTGTACTTGGTGGCCTCGGCCAAGGCCAGGTGGCTCATGAACTCAGCGAAGGACTCGTTGAGCCACAGGTCGTTCCACCACTTCATGGTGACCAGGTCGCCGAACCACATGTGCGCCAGCTCGTGCAGGATCGTGTTGGCGCGAGCCTCCATTTGAGCCTCGGTGGGACGGGTACGGAACACGTAAGCGTCGCGGAAGGTCACGCAGCCCGCGTTTTCCATGGCACCCGCGTTGTATTCGGGCACGAAGATCTGGTCGTACTTCGTGAAGGGGTAGGCGATGCCGTAGGCGCCCTCGAAGAACTCGAAGCCGCGACGGGTGATGTCGATGATCTCGTCGGCGTCCAGGTGATCGACGATCGAGGCACGCGCGTACACGCCCAGGTCGATCGTGCGGCCGTCGGAGGAAGTGAGCGAGGCCGTGGTGCCCTCGTAGGGGCCGGCCACGATCGCGGTGATGTACGTCGACATCTTTTCCGTGGTCGCGAAGCGGTAGGCCCACGCATCACCGTCTTCCGCGGGGGAGGGGGTGGGGGCGTTGGAGAAGACCTTCCAACCCTTGGGGACCTTGACGGTGAGAGTAAAGACCGACTTCAGGTCGGGCTGCTCGAAGGTCGTGTAGACGCGGCGCGCGTCCGGGACCTCGAACTGGGAGTAGGTGTAGGCCTGGCCGTCCGCGGGATCGATGAAGCGGTGCAGACCTTCGCCGGTGTGCATGTACTGGCAGGACGCGTCGACCTCGAGGACGTTGTGCTCTGCCAGGTTGTTCAGCGCGATGCGGTTGTCCTGGTGGGTGGAGAACGGGTCGAGGCCGACGCCGTTCAGGCGAATCGAGTGCACGTTGTTGGACACGAGGTCCGCGAACGTGGACGCGCCTTCGCGCGCGTCAAACTCGATGCGGGTGAACGATCCGAAGTCGGTGCCGCCGCGCGTGAGGTCCAGCGAGATCTCGTAGCGTGTCACGGAGGAGATGATCGAGGCGCGCTCGGTTGCTTCCTCGCGAGTGAGGTTCAGGCCTGGCATGGGGTGCCTTTCCGTCGATGGAATGGGGGCGCTGTCGCGCCAAACATTTCTATGGTGTCATGTGTTGCAGGTGAATGCGCGGGGCGCGCCGAAATGTGTCCGCTGGGACACGCTTTTACCAAATGGTGACGCGCTCGGCCGGATCGAGCCACATACCGTCCCCGGGCTTGACATCAAACGTCTGGGCGAAGGCATCCAGGTTGCGCAGCACCTGGTTGCATCGGAACTCCGCGGGGGAGTGGGGGTCGACTGCCAGCATCTGTCGGGCGAACTGGGGGCGGGTCGCGGTCCGCCAGGCGCGCGCCCACGAGAAGAAGAAGCGCTGGGCTCCGGTGATCTCGTCGATGACCGGGGCTGTCTGCGGGGTGAGTCCCTGCTCGGCCAGCGCGGCCACCCATGCCTTCCATGCGATTGTCATGCCGCCCAGGTCGCCGATGTTCTCACCGATGGTCAGGGCACCGTTGACGTGGGGGAGCGAGCGCTCGGTGCCGTCTTCGCTGTCGTCGGCCACGGCCTCGGCACCCTTGGTGGGCAGGAGGACAGAGGGCGTGAGGACGTCGTACTGTCCGATGAGGGCGTGGGTGCGCTCCTCGAAGGCGGCCCGGTCCTCCTCGGTCCACCAATTCGACAGGTTGCCTTCGCCGTCGTATCGGGATCCCTGGTCGTCGAAGCCGTGACCGATTTCGTGGCCGATGACCGCGCCGATCGCGCCGAAGTTCACCGCGTCGTCCGCCTGCGCGTCAAAGAACGGGGGCTGGAGGATCGCGGCGGGGAACACGATCTCGTTCTGGGTGGGGTTGTAGTAGGCGTTGACCGTCTGGGGAGTCATGTACCACTCGTCGCGGTCGACGGGGCCGCCCAGCTTGGACCATTCGCGGTCGGTGGCGTGCGCGTTGGCGGCCCGCACGTTGTCCACGAGCGTGGCGGAGGAGTCCAGGTGCAGCGTCGAGTAGTCGCGCCACTTCACGGGGTAGCCGATCTTCGGGTTGAAGGTCGCCAGCTTAGCCAGCGCCTTGACCTTGGTGTCCTCGCTCATCCAGTCGAGGCCTCGGATCGACTCGCCGTAGGCGTCGAGGAGGCGCTGGACGAGTGCATCCATCGCTTCCTTTGCGTTGGGCGGGAAATGACGGGCGACCCACGCGCGGCCCATGGCGTCGCCCAGGTAGGACTCGATGAGGGACAGCGCGCGCTTCCACCGGGGACGCAGCTCCTGCGTACCGGAGAGAGTGCGGCCGTGGAAGTCGAAGTTCTCCTCCACGAAATCGGCCGAGAGCAGGGAGGCGCGCACGTCGATGGTCGATGCGCTCAGCCACTCCTTGAGGGTGGCCAGGTCGGTGCTTTCCCACAGGGAGGCCGCGCCGCGCAGGAAGTCGGGTTGGTCCACGTTGACGACGAGGTCGCAGACGTGCATGCGGGCTCCGCGCGCCCAGGCGTCCCAGTCGAAGCCGGGGGCGAGCGATGTCAAGCGGGTCCACGGCGTCGGGTTATCTGACAGGAGTGGGTCGCGGTTGGACACAGAGTCGCGGTGGTGTGAGGCCAGGGCGGTCTCCAGGGCCATGATGCGCTTCGCCGCGCCGTCAGGGTCGGCCACGCCCGCCAGCGCCAGGAGACGTCCGGTGTGGGCGACGTAGGCCTGGCGAATTGACTCGTAATCCTCCTCGCGGTAGTAGGCCTCATCGGGCAGGCCGATGCCGGACTGGACGAGGGAAACCATGTAGGAGGAGGAATCATGAGGGTCAGTACCCACGTAGGCGCCCACGAGACCGCCGATGCCGGCGCGCATCAGCGCGCCCATGGCCTCGGCTAACTCCTCTCGCGTCGCGCAGGCGTTGATCGCGTCGAGTTCAGCGCGCAGGGGAGCGGCACCAGCGGCCTCGATAGTGTCCTCGTCGAGGAACTGCGTCCACAGGGTTGCGATGCGGTCCGCGTCCGGATCGTCGAGTCTGCCAGCGGCCGCGTCCTGCGCAATTGCGCGGGCATATTTTTCGGATGCGTCGCGCAGTGCGTGGAAGGCTCCGTCCATCGGGCGGTCGGCCGGAATTTTGTGGGTCGCCAGCCAGGTGCCGTTCACGTGGCGGTAAAAATCGTCTTGGGGGCGCACGGAGGGGTCCATGTTCGAAGATTCGAGGACGCGTGCGAGCAGTGTGTTTGTCATGCCTTCACTCTAGGGGGTCTGGTGCCTGTGGCGTGGATCGTAGTGATGTCGGCGAGGCGAAAACGGAATTACGTGACATGTATTGGTTGTTATTCCCGGTTTTTCGGGGTATTCAAGGCAAAGACGTGCGAATGGAACTTTGGCGTATGCCGCGTGTGCACATATGTGCATAGGGGTCTGCGAATTCGTTCAAATAGGGGTGTTTGGGGCAGAATTGTGAGCGCAATGAGGCACATCCTCATGAAGACGTGAAGGGAAAAACACGGTGAAGACACTTCGCACTGACGTGTGCGTCATCGGTGGCGGATCCACCGGTGCCGGCGTCGTCCGCGACGTCGCAATGCGCGGCTTTTCTGCCGTCCTCGTTGACCGGGCCGATATCGCTCAAGGTACGTCCGGTCGCTTCCACGGCCTACTCCACTCCGGTGCACGCTACATCGCCTCCGACCCCGAGTCGGCCACCGAATGCGCTGAAGAAAACGAGATCGTCAAGCGCATTAACTCCAACGCCATCGAGGCCACCGGCGGCCTCTTCGTGGTGACCGCTCACGACGATGAAGATTACGCGGACCAGTTCCTGGCCCGTGCTGCCGCTGCAAAGGTGCCGGCAGAGGAAATCTCTATCGCCGAGGCCCTACGCCGCGAACCCCGTCTGGACCCACGCATCAAGCGTGCGTTCGCAGTCGAAGACGGAACGGTCGACGGCTGGCAGATGACCTGGGGAGCCATCCGCTCCGCGCAGGCCTACGGTGCCCAGATCCTGACCTACCACCGCGTCACCAATATTGAGCGCGACGGCGAGCGCATTTGTGCCGTCATCGTTCGTGATGAGCGCGGCGGCGAAGACGTGCGCATCGAATGCGGATTCGTCCTGAACTGTGGCGGCCCATGGGCTGGAAAGATTGCTGGCCTGGCCGACTGCCACGGCGTCGACGTTGTCGCCGGTGCCGGCATTATGATCGCCATGAACCACCGCCTCACCCACTCGGTCATCAACCGCTGCGTGTGGCCCGCCGACGGTGACATCCTGGTGCCCGACCACACGGTGTGCATCATCGGCACGACGGACCTCAAGTCCGACGACGCCGACAACCTGCCGATCCCCGCCGACCAGGTCCAGCAGATGCTCGACTCTGGTGAAGCCATGATTCCCGGCTTCCGCAAGGCTCGCGCGGTGCACGCGTGGGCAGGTGCTCGTCCCCTCATCAAGGACTCTCGTGTGTCGGAGACCGACACCCGCCACATGGCGCGCGGCATGAGCATCATTGACCACAACTCGCGAGACGGCATCTACGGCATGCTCACCATCGCGGGCGGCAAGCTCACCACCTACCGCCTCATGGCCGAGCGAATCGTCGACATCATGTGCACTGAGATGGGGGAGACCCGTCCGTGTAAGACCGCCGACGAGGCCGTCCCCCCTGCCAAGGAAGCGCGCCTCTACACGATCGGCCACCGCCTCGAGAATGTCGAGTCCCGTAACGAGGGACCCACGCACGAGCAGATCATCTGCGAGTGCGAGATGGCCACCCGCGCCATGCTCGAAAACGTCATGGACACGCTGCCCAAGGGCCAGCTGGACGACGTGCGTCGCCAGATGCGCCTGGGCATGGGGCCGTGCCAGGGCGGCTTCTGCTCCCAGCGCGCCGCGGGCATCGCGCACGAACGCGGTGATATCGACTCGGAACGCGCCAACGGGCTGCTTCGCCTGTTCTTGAAGAACCGCTGGATCGGCCTGTGGCCCATCCTGTACGGAAAGCAGGCCAGGCAGGCTGTTCTCGATGCATGGATCCACGAGGGCACGCTCGACGTTGAGCACCTGCCCGCAGCCAAGGAAGAGGTCGTTCGATGAGAGACGTCGTTGTTATCGGTGCTGGCCTGGCCGGTCTGTCCGCCGCGATCAAGGCCGCCGATGCGGGCCTGAGTGTCACCCTCATCACCAAGGGTGTGGGCGGTATTCAGCTCGGCACGGGCACGGTCGATATCCTCGGCTATGGCCCCGACCTGATCGACAAGCCTCTCGAGGCGCTGGAAGCCCACGTCGCCTCGCGTCCCACGCACCCCTACGCGCACGTCACCCCGGCTTACGTCGGTGCATCCGTTGCGTGGCTGCGCGACACGGTTGGCCCGGACGCCCTCATCGGCGATGAGACGCGCAACGTGCGTATCCCCACCGGCGTCGGCGCGCTGCGCCCCACCTGCTTGATCCCGCCCTCCATGGAGGCCGGTATCCCTCAGGCGGGCGCACGCTACGCCATCGTGGGACTGAAGCGACTCAAGGACTTCTACCCCGGCCTCGTCGCCGAGAATCTATCGCGTCAGACCGGCCCCGACGGCAAGGCGATCACTGCGCGTGCCCTGAGCGTCGACTACGTCGTGCGTGACGGTGAGATCGACTCCGTGGGCACAGTGCACGCTCGCAGCCTCGACAACGAGAAGAACCGCGCGCGCCTGGCCGCCCAGATCCGTCCCCTCCTTCAGGACGGCGAAATCGTTGGCCTGCCCGCCATGCTCGGCCTCGACGATCCGAACGCGTGGCGCGACCTGGCCGACAAACTCGGTCACCCGGTCTTCGAGATCCCGATCCAGCCCCCGTCGATTCCCGGCATGCGCTTGAACGCGCAGCTGACCCGTATGGCTTCTGCCAAGGCGCGTGTCATCCTCGGTTCGCCCCTCACAGCGATTCACGCCGCGGATGGACGTATCCAGGCCGTCGACTACGCCAGCGCTGGACGCGCCACACGCGTCGAGACGCGCGCCGTGATCCTGGCGGCGGGCGGCTTCGAGTCCGGTGCCCTTGAGCTGGACTCCTACGGTGCCGTGGCTGATACCGTGTGCGGCCTGCCCGTCATGGGACCCGCCGGCCAGCTGCTGCACGCCGATTTCTGGGGCGACGAGCAGCCCCTGTTCCTGGCAGGCCTGGCCGTCGACGACTCCATGCGCGTCGTCGATGACAACGGCACGCCCGTGTACACCAACCTGTTTGCTGCGGGCGGCAACCTGGCCGGTGCCACCCGCTGGCGTGAAAAGAGCGGCGAAGGTATCGCGCTGGCCAGTGCCCTGGCCGCCGTCGACGCAATCGTGGAGGAGCTGAAATGACCCTGGAAATGTCAACGCTGATGGGACCGGGCGTGGAGGAAACCGACGTGCTCTCCCTGGAGGGTGACGCGGCGCTGCGCGCCAGCCTGGACGCCTGCGTCAAGTGCACGATCTGCGAGACGCAGTGCCCCGTCATGCGCGTCACTGACCTGTTCGGTGGCCCGAAGTACTCCGGCCCGCAGGCCGAGCGCTTCCGCAAGGACGGGCAGATGGTGGATAAGTCTATCGACTACTGCTCCTCGTGCGGCACCTGCTCGCTCGTGTGCCCCCAGGGCGTGAAGGTCACCGAAATCATTCACCACCGTCGCACCGCGATGAAGGAAGCGCACGGCATTCCGTTGCGTGACCGCCTCATCGGCCGCACCTCACTGATCGGCACCATGATGACCCCGGTCGCCCCGATTGCGAACTGGGCGCTGGATGTCAAGCCGATCCGCGTGGCGATGGAGGCTGTTATTGGTGTGCATCGCTCGGCTCCCATGCCGCGCGCCTACGGGCGTACCTTCGAGTCCTGGTTCAAGAAGCACACGCCGCTGCCTGGCTCGGGCACGCGTGGCCAGGTGATCTTTTTCCACGGATGCGCCGGCCAGTACTTTGAGGTCGAGACCTCCATCCACTCGGTCATGGTGCTTGAGCACCTGGGGTACGAGGTCTTGGTCCCCAAGCACGGCTGCTGCGGTCTTGCGCTACAGTCCAACGGCCTCTACAAGGATGCGCGCAAGTACGTCTCGAAGCTGACGAGCGACCTGCGCAGCGTCAACCGCGATGCGCCGATCATCTCCGCGTCCGGTTCGTGTGCGGGCATGCTGCGTCATGAGGCGCACGAGATCCTGGAGATGGATACGCCTGAGCTGACGGATGTGGGTAGCCGCATGTGGGACATCAGCGAGTTCTTGCTGCACCTGTACGACAAGGGCGAGCTGGATACCAACTTCCAACGCATCGACGTCACCATCCCGTACCACGCGCCCTGCCAGGTCAAGTCTCAGGGCCTGGGCAAGCCGGCCATTGAGCTCATGAGTTTGATTCCCGGCGTGACCGTCAAGGATTCCGAGCAGCCTTGCTGTGGCATCGCGGGCACGTACGGCATGAAGAAGGAGAAGTACGCGATCGCCCAGGCCGTGGGCGCTCCTGTCTTCGACTTCATCAAGCAGGTCAACGCCGAGCTGGCTGCTTGTGACACGGAGACGTGTCGTTGGCAGCTGCGTACGGCCACGGGTGCGAACGTCGTTCACCCGATCTGGCTGATTCACAAGGCTTACGGTCTGCCCAACGGCTGAGACGCGAGCGAATATCCCCGGGCGTGCACGACGATGCGTGCCCGGGGATATTACTGTGTGCTCATGAGCATCTCTCGCCGCGTCGTCGTCACTGGAGCCTCTAGCGGAATTGGGCAGGATACCGCCCGCCTGTTGGCGAAGTGGGGGTGGAGGGTCGTTGCGGTGGCCCGTCGCCGCGAGCGCCTGGAGGCTCTTGCCGCCGAGATCGGTTGCGAGTACTGGGCGGCTGATCTGAGCGATGAGGCGCAGGTGGAGGAGATGGCCGCCCGTGTCCTGGAGGGTGGCCCCGTGGATGCGCTGGTGAATAACGCCGGCGGAGCTATCGGTGTGGACAGCGTCGCCGACAGTGACCCTGCCAGGTGGAGTGCGATGTTCGACCGTAACGTGCTGACCGCTCTGCACTGCTCGCGCGCTTTCCTGCCGGGTATGCGCGAGCGCGGGGGAGACCTCGTGTTCCTGACCTCGACTGCTGCCCACGACACGTACCCGGGTGGCGGTGGCTATGTGGCCGCCAAGCACGCTGAGCGCATCATCGCCAACACGCTGCGCCAGGAGCTGGTGGGCGAGCCCGTGCGCATCATCGAGATCGCGCCCGGCATGGTGCACACCGAGGAGTTTTCTCTCAACCGCCTGGGCTCCCGGGAGGCGGCCGACCGCGTCTATGAGGGGGTTGCTGCCCCGCTGGTCGCCGAGGACATCGCCGAGGCGATTGTGTGGACCCTGGAGCGCCCGTCCCACGTCAACATTGACTCGATGATCGTGCGCCCGGTGGCTCAGGCGACGAATACTCTCGTGGCCAGGAACGCCCCCGAGGTGTAGACGGTGGGGCTGATCACGGCAGCGGGACGAGGCCGGGGTGGGTTGGTCCGCAGCGAGCGGTGCGCGTGCCGTTCGTGGAGACCACGGCCACACAAAGCACACTTCATTCAGTGATCGATAGGGCCTCAACGTTCATAGGTTGTTCACAGTTTCGCCACAACGTCCCCTCATGAGTGGTCTCTAGGCTGCGAGGCAATGATCATTGATGAACAGAAAGGAGCGTCCTTCATGTCGGACGTCAACAAGAACCTGGTGGGTGACACGGAGCGCACCTCGATTCTGTCCCGGTCGGGTGAGCAAGCAGCAGAGCAGACAGAGGTTCTCCCCACCCACGTGCCTCAGGTAGAAACGGCGCAGATGCCTCCCATCACTCATCAGGAGAGCGCCAATGCGTTTGCTGGTATGCCTCTGGAGTCTGTTGCGCAGTCTTCTGCCGACGAACAGGAGGGTGACGAGGCCGTGGCACCCGCTGCGCAGGTGAGTGAGCCTGCGTCGAAGAAGACCTCGTGGGGCAAGCGCGCGGCTATCGCCGGAGCAGCCGCCGCTATCCTCTCCGTCGGCTTTGGCGCGGGTATCATCACTCACGCCACCGTGATGGGGGATGGACAGGACTACTACGAACAGGGATACGAGGACGGTGCCAACGACCAAGGCGGCGGGACTGAGGGCGATAACTTCGGTCCGGGTCACGGTCAGGACCCTGAGAACGATCAGCAAGGCCCCGCTGATGGCCAGCAAGGTTCCGGTAACGATCAGCAGGATCGTGGCAATGACCAGCAGGGGTTCGGTTCGCAGCAAGGGGATACCGGAAGCAGACGGCCCGGTCCTCCGCCGGAGGGCGGACGAGGCCCCGGCAGCTTCCACGGCAGTCATCAGGATACGACCGGCGAGAACAGCGATACGAGTGCCAGTTGAGTGAAGCGGGCGCGCGAGACGATCCAAGTCTCACGCGCCCGTTACGCGAGCGTGGCCGCCAGCGTTGATGCGGCCACGATGATGAGGAGGGCAGCAAAGACTAAGCCGAGGACGCGATTCGACACGCGCGCAGTCAGGCGCGCTCCCACGAACCCGCCCACCATCGAGGCACCGGTGAACAGCGCGACCATTGCCACGGCCTCGGCGGTGATCGTCAGAGTTCCGGAGAGTGTGCGCGAAGCCAGGCCGAAAGCAGCCGTGATGACCATGACCAGCAGGGACGTCGCGGATGCCCGCTTCATCGGGTATCGCAGCGCGAGGTGTAGGGCAGGCACGATCGCGAAGCCTCCGCCGACGCCGAAGAACCCCGTGAGGAAACCCGTCAGCGTCGCGAGCGCAACGACCCGGCTCACGGTCGCGAGCGTCTACGAGCGTTGATCACGCAGCTGTGCCCCGGTCTCGTGCGACGACGAGTCCACGGGACGCAGCTGCGAACGGACCATGAAGATCGCGACCGCTACCAGGAGAGCGCAGAAGGACAGCATGAGGCCTCGGGCCGACACGAGCGGGGCCAGCGCCGCTCCCGCCCACGTACCCGCCAGGCCAGCGAGCGCGAAGATCGTTGCCTCACGCCACGCGACGTTCCCGCTGCGAGCGCGCGTCGCCAGTGACACGGCGGCCGTCAGCCCCACGATGATGAGGGACAAGCCCGTGGCCTGGTGCGGGTCTTGGCCGAGGACGTAGACGAGAATGGGGACGGAGACAATGCCACCTCCCGCGCCGAGTGAGCCGACGACGACGCCGACGAGCGCGCCGATGAGGAGGGCATGAAGGATCATCGGACCCCCTGCCCGGGTGCAGGCGTGGGAGGACGGACCCCCAGGGAGGCCGCGACCGCGGGGTCCATGATGTCGCTGGCCTGCCTGCCCGCCGCGATCAGCATGCCCATCGCTCGCAGGGCGGGGGTGGCGTGCTCGTAAAACGCCCGGTAGCCCTCGCACAGGTAGTTGTGCGCGCGCTCGCCCCGGCGCACGAAACGGTCTTTCGGACACCCGCCCCAACACAGGCGCAGGTACGCACACGCGCGGCACTCCTCGTCCAGGTCGGGCTTGAGGCGCGCAAAGTCGCGCATCTTATCGGAGCGGCCAGCTGCGACAGCGACGAGGAGGTGATCGAGCCGACCAACCAGTCCGGCTCCACCCAGTGGTCGCAGGCGTACACGTCGCCGTTAAACTCCATCGCCATGTTCGCCCCGCACACCGGCGCGTGCACACACACCGACGCTGACCCGAACATAGCCGACAGCGTCGAATCCACGTCCTGAATGAAGACCTCACCCACGTCGGAGGCCAGCCACTGGTCGAACACCTCGCACAGGAAACGCCCGTAGGAGGCGGGGGACGTGGAGCGGCTCGTCACGCAGTCCCCGTCCTGTCGATACAGAAGCGCCGAGGTCCCGGAGCGCCAGCCGCGCTCAGCCTGAGCCAGGTCGGCGGCGCGCACACGCTCAACAATGGGAATGAACTGCAGGTAGCGAGTCCCAAGCTCATCACGGAAGTAGCGATACACCTGCGCCCCGTGCTCCTCGTTCGCGGCGTTGACCGTGCACAGGATGTTCGTCTCCACGCCCGCGCGAGCCAGAGCCTCCCAGCCGCGCACAACCATCGCGTGGGTGCCGCGCCCGCCACGGTTCAGCCGGTAAGCGTCGTGCATGTGAGCGGGTCCGTCGATGGAGACTCCCACGAGAAACTCGTGGTCAGCGAAAAAACGCGCCCACTCATCGCTCACCAGCGTCCCGTTCGTCTGTAGGGCATGACGCACACGCTGAGTGGGGCGGCGGTAGCGCTCACACAGCTCCACGAGGCGCTCGAAAAAGCCGAGGCCGCGCAGGGTCGGCTCCCCGCCCTGCCACAGCATCGTCACCTCGCCGTCGGGACTCGACTCAAGGAACGCCTGCACGTAGCGCTCCAGCGTCTCCTCCGACATGGTCTGCGCCGCCGCATCGTAGAGCAACTCCTTAGACAGGAAAAAGCAATACTGGCAGTCCAGGTTACATGCCGCACCCGTCGGCTTCGTCACCACAGAAAAGGGGATCTGGGCACTCACGATGGCTCACCCCCAGCGCGCACCCCCACCCTAGGCGAGGCCATGGCCCCTCCCCGGTGAGGCGCGCGCTCGCGCTCGCGCAGCTGCAGGTAGAGGTTCGTGGCCAGCTCCCTGCGAATCTCGTCGTAGACGGGCACGGTGTAGACGTTGTTCATCTCCGCCGGATCCAGGCGCAGGTCGTAGAGTTCGTTGATCGACTCGGGGTTGATGACGAGCTTGAAGTCCCGCGTGCGTAGCATGCGCTGCTGGAGGGGGAAGTGGTGGCCGTGGAACTCGCACACGATGTCCTGGCGCCAGCCCTCCACGTCCTCGCCGCGCGTCAGGTCCACGATCGAGCGCCCGTCCTCCACGAGCGAGGTGTCCAGGCCCGCGATGTCGAGCACCGTGGCCGGCAGGTCGATGAGGGAGACGAACGCGTCGGAGCGACCCACCGTGGACACGCCGGGGATATGAGCGATGAAGGGGACGTTGTAGATGTCGTCGTACATCATCGGCCCCTTGTCGTTGAGGCGGTGCGATCCCGTGAACTCACCGTGGTCCGCGCAGAAGAAGACCGCCGTGTCGTCCAGGATGCCCAGCTCGCGCGCCACGTCCATGATGCGCCCGATCTCGTAGTCGATCATGGCCGTGTATCCCCAGTAGACCGCGATGAGCTTCTTCCACTGCTCGTTCGTGAACGAGGACGTGGACCAGTAGGTCGCGTAGTTCTCCTGGATCGGGGGCTTGCCGATGAGGGAGTCGCCGAAGTTTTCCGGCAGCTCCACGAGGCCGGGGTCGATCAGGTCGAACCACTCGTCGGGCAGGAAGTAGGGCAGATGAGGGCCAAAGAAGTGCACGTCGAGGCAGAAGGGCTGACCCGAGTCTTTCCAGTCGGCCGCGTACTCGCGCAGCTTCTCGATCGCGCGGTCTGCCAGGAATCGCTTGAAGGTGGCCTCCTCGGGTTGGTCCAGGCGTGCGGCAATGATGTGCCCGTCGCGCCCGCCGGGGAGCTTGCCGCGCCACAGGTCGTGGGCGCGCACCGGCGGGAGGTTATTGGCCTCGAGCCAGGCGACGTACTTCTCGTTGGCCACGGGGTTTTCGGCCCCCCAGTAGGTGTCGTCGTCCGCGCCGAAGGCATCGGGCAGGTTGTATCCGCAGTGGTATTTGCCGACGATGCCGACGTTGTAGCCGGCGTCGCGTAGCTCCTGCGTGTACGTCCACGTGCCCTTGGGGATCGAGATCTGGTAGGCGATGTTCCACTCAGGGTTGGCCAGCACCTGGAGCTTACCCGGGCGCTTGCCGGTCATAAGTGAGGCGCGCGCCGGCGTGCAGATCGCGGTGGGGGTAAAGCAGTGGGTGAAGGCGAAGCCCGATTCGCCCATTGCGTCGATGACGGGGGTGCGGGCGTGGGGGTTACCCAGGCAGCCGATTGTGTCGGTGCGGTGCTGGTCGGTCATGATGACCAGGACGTTACGTACGTTGTCGGGAATGTCTCGAGTCTTGTCGGTCATTGGTGTGCCTTTTCGTCGTTAGCTTCGCGCCGCCGGTGGCGATGATCGCCAGCGTTGTCGCATAGCGCCTCGCGTTCTTCTCGCGGGGCGTGAGTGAGGGTGTCGTAGACATGTCTTCGTCCTTGAAGGTGAGGAATGCGCCCGCGCCTGCCGTGTGCGCACTCCTCACGCTACGCGCCTCAATTTGTGTCCGAGCTAACGGACATAAACATGGTGAATGATCTAAGTCACTCACCATGTTGGTGCTCACCGCTTCTGAATCACAAACTCCGGATCCGGAGCACTCGTCACCTCCACCGACTCAGCATCAATAACCAACGCCTTCGCACCCCGCAGACGCAACGTCCCACGCACCCGCACCCAGCTATCCGCCGCAGGAACCGCTCCGTCCCACCGCACCGCAAAACCAATCGCATACGCGTCCGCCGCACAACACCAAATCGCCATACGCGCCACCGCGAAACTCTCCTCCTGCGTCAACCGCGGAATCGCCGCCTGCCCCCGCGCCGAAGCCTCGCTCATCACAAAACCCGTCAACTCCACACGCTGACCATCATGCACCTTCCCATGAGACGCCAATTCCTCAACCTGAGCAGCAAAGTTCTCCGTCGTCAGCTCCAACACTCCACTCGACGAGGCCTGGGACCCACCCCCGCTCTGGCTCCCACCCGGGGTGGCCGACTGTGCGCCCCCATCCGCGCTCGCGGGGGGAGCGGAGGGGCTGTCCTCGGATGGTGCGCCGGGGTCCGCCTCGGCCTCGTCTTCGGTATCTGCGGCACGCGCGCTAATCGTGGTTGCGGCCAGCTCAGAGGGGGACACGCGGAAGGGAAGGATCAGGATGAGGGCGGCCAGGATAGCCACGCTGGCGCGCGTCAGCCCACGACGCGACGACGCGGGCGCATGGGTGTGCTCCCCATGGGTGTGCTCCCCATGGGTGTGCTCACCTTCGCCCACCTCCAGACGCGACGACAACGCCAGCGCGCACGCCAACAACCCGACGCCTGATGCGAGGATGCCCAGCCGCGCCGACGGTGGCACGAATGACCCGTAGCGTCCCGACAGCGCCATCCATGCGAGCGCAGCACCCAACCCCGCCAGAGACAGGGCCTCCAGGGTGGGAGCAATCCGATCCAACAGCTTCACGAGAGAACCCCCATCCACCAGGAGCCGCCAACAACCAACGCGGCAACTGCTGTCACCGTCACGAACAGGCGCGCCACAAATGTTCCGCGGAACTGCGACGACAACAACGCTACGTTCTTTACGTCCATCATCGGCCCGTACACCATGAAGCCCATGAGAGCACCTGTCGGTGCCAATGAGGCGAACGAGCGTGCAATTACCGCATCAGACGATGAACACAGGGACAGGGCGAAACCCGCTCCCATCATCAGAGCCAACGCGCCCGCCGCAGGCAACCCCGACAGCAACGACGACACCGGCCACAGCACCTGTGCCACCGTTGATGCGGCCACGCCTCCCAGTAAGAACGGCAAAATTCGCCCAAACGACCGACCAGTCGCTGCCAACACGCCAGAGACGCTCCGGTCGGGCATCTCGCACCCGTGCTCGCAGCAACACGCGTCGCCCCCGTGATCGGTGTCCGACAGGCTCTCCTCGCGCAGCGCGCGTGGGGGAGCAGCCAGCATAGACAGGCCGACCGTGAGGGCGACGATGACGGAGAGGCCAACGCGCGTGGCGACGAGCGACCACGACCCGAAGGTGTAGAGCGTCGAGGCGAACACCAGCGGGTTGATCGCGGGGGAAGCCAGCATGAGGGTCGTCGCCGCCGACAGGGGAACCCCCTTGCGCAGGAGGGAACGGAAAATCGGAACGGCCGAGCAATCGCACACGGGCAGCACGAAGGCTGCGAGGAGCGCAGTTGGCACCGAGGCGAGGGGGTTCGTCGGGAACACCCGGGCGATGAGCGCGGGGGAGAGGTAGGCCTCGATGAGTTCGGCGACGAAGACACCCAGGAGGAGGAAGGGGATCGCCTGCAGGGTCATGCCCACCGCAATCGTCGCTGCGCGCCCAACCGGGAAACCCGCGCCGGATAGGGACCCCTGCAACGCCCAGGTGACCAGCAGCGCGGCGATCACGCACGTGCTGACGAGCGCACCCCAAGGGCGCGCGGGGCGTTTCGTTTCCGTTTCAAACACCCCACAACTCTAGTGCAGGGCTGCGCGCTCCCCGCAAGCACGCGCCGTGGCGACGAGGCCGTGCACCGATGCAGGGAGAGCACGCCTGCGCTGTGGGCAGACAGACGCGCCCCCGATGGGCATCTGAACAGTCGCTTCGCTACACTGGTTTTTCGCTACGATCCGGCCCGCGACAGCGGGGTATCGCCGGGGAGCATCCGGAAGAAAGAGGACAGCGACAGCCGGCCACGGCCTCGTCCCCTCCAGTAGAACCGGACGGGAGGGCCCGACACAGCCCCAACGAAGCGGCCGCACCCGACCAACGGGAGCGGCAAGCGGGGTGGTACCGCGGGTGCCGGCGACGCCGGTCCTCGTCCCTGTATAGGCGCGAGACGAGGACACTCATGACGAAGCACGGCTTCTATCCCCGCCACCGGCAAGACGAGGTGGACCCCAGCCCTTCCTTCCCGACCATGGAAGCATCCACGCTGGCCTTCTGGGCGAGCGACGACACCTTCCGCAAGTCGGTGCAGATGCGCGACGCCGGCGAGCACGGCTCTAACGAGTTCGTGTTCTACGATGGTCCGCCTTTCGCCAACGGCCTGCCCCACTACGGTCACCTCCTGACCGGCTACGTCAAGGACGTGGTGGGCCGCTACCAGACCATGAAGGGCCACCGCGTCGAGCGCCGCTTCGGCTGGGACACGCACGGTCTGCCCGCCGAGCTCGAGGCGCAGCGCCAGCTCGGCATCGAAGACGTAACCGAGATCACCCGCGAGGGCGGCATCGGTATCGAGGCGTTCAACGCGGCCTGCCGTTCCTCCGTCCTGCGCTACACGAAGGAATGGGAAGAGTACGTCACCCGCCAGGCTCGCTGGGTGGACTTTGAGCACGACTACAAGACATTGGACAAGTCCTACACGGAGTCCGTGATCTGGGCATTCAAGCAGCTCTATGACAAGGGCCTGGCCTACCAGGGTCACCGCGTCCTGCCCTACTGCTGGAACGACCGCACGCCCCTGAGTAACCACGAGCTCAAGATGGACGACGAGGTCTACCAGGACCGCACCGACAACACGGTGACGGTGGGCCTGCGCCTGGAGAAGAAGCTGCGCGAGGATTCGGCCCACCCCGAGCTGGCGCTCATCTGGACGACCACGCCGTGGACCCTGCCCTCGAACTCGGCTGTCGCCGTGGGACCGGGGATCGAGTACTCCCTCGTCGAGGTTGCGGCCGACCATGAGGGCAACCTCGTCGGCGAGCGCGTCCTCATCGCCACCGACCTGATCCCCTCCTACGCCAAGGAGCTGGGCGAGGACCCGAGCGTCGTCGCGACCTACAAGGGCCATGAGCTGGTTGGTACCCACTACCACCCGATCTACGACTACTTCGACACCCCCGAGCGCCGCGCCGAAGGCGGTGCCCCCGGCCCCAACGGCTGGTCCATCATCGCCGCCGACTACGTGACGACCACGGATGGCACCGGCCTCGTCCACCAGGCACCCGCCTTCGGTGAGGACGACATGTGGACGTGCATGGAGTACGGCATCGGCCTCGTCATGCCGGTCGACGAGGGCGGCGTCTTCACCTCGGAGGTTCCCGACTACGAGGGCATGCAGATCTTTGACGCGAACCGCTATGTCGTGGCCGACCTGCGCGAGCAGGGCGGTCCCATTGCGCGTCGCGCCCCCGAGATCCGCGCCGTGCTGGTGCGCGAGAAGTCCTACGTGCACTCCTACCCGCACTGCTGGCGCTGCCGCAAGCCCCTCATGTACAAGGCCGTGTCTTCGTGGTTCGTTCGCGTGACCCAGATTCGCGACCGCATGGTCGAACTCAACCAGGAGATCACGTGGACCCCCGCGCACACTAAGGACGGCATCTTCGGCAAGTGGCTGGAGGGTGCCCGCGACTGGTCGATCTCGCGTAACCGTTTCTGGGGCGCGCCGATCCCCGTGTGGGTGTCGGACGATCCGGCCTACCCGCGCACAGACGTCTACGGTTCCATCGCGGAGCTTGAGGCCGACTTCGGCGTGAAGGTCACGGACTTCCACCGTCCCTTCATCGACTCTCTGACGCGCCCGAACCCGGACGACCCGACGGGCAAGTCGACGATGCGTCGTATTTCCGACGTGTTCGACTGCTGGTTCGAGTCCGGCTCGATGCCCTTCGCGCAGGTGCACTACCCGTTCGAAAACCAGGAGTGGTTCGAGAACCACTACCCGGGCGACTTCATCGTCGAGTACATCGGTCAGACGCGCGGCTGGTTCTACACGCTGCACGTCCTGGCGACCGCGCTCTTCGATCGCCCCGCGTTCCGCTCGTGCGTCTCCCACGGCATCGTCCTGGGTGACGACGGCCTGAAGATGAGTAAGTCGCTGCGCAACTACCCGGACGTGGCCGAGGTGTTCAACAAGTACGGCTCCGACGCGATGCGTTGGTTCCTCATGTCGAGCCCGGTCGTGCGCGGCGGCAACCTGATCGTCAAGGAGGAGTCGATCCGCGACACCGTCCGTCAGGTGCTGCTGCCCATCTGGAACACGTACTACTTCTTCACGCTGTACGCGGGCGCCTGCAACAAGGGCGAGGGCTACGAAGCGAAGCGCATCGACCTGTCCTCGCCCGAGGACGTGGCCGCGTTGGTGCAGATGGACCGTTACCTGCTCGCGCACACCCGTACCCTCGTTGAGGACGTGCGCGGCGCGCTGGACGCCTATGACGTGGCGGGTGCGTGCGAGGTGGTCCGCGACTACCTGGACGTTCTGACGAACTGGTACGTGCGTACCCAGCGTCAGCGCTTCTGGGACGAGGACAGCGCCGCGTTCGACACGCTGTACACGGCTCTCGTGACGCTCATGGAGCTGGCGGCACCCCTGCTGCCGCTGCTGAGCGAGGAAATCTGGCGTGGCCTGACGGGCGGGGAGTCCGTGCATCTGACGGACTACCCGGTCATCGACGAGGCCGTGGATGCCCCCGAGCTGGTCGCCGCCATGGATGAGGTTCGTTCGGTCGTGTCGTCGGCTCACGCGCTGCGCAAGACACATCAGCTGCGCGTGCGCCAGCCGCTGGCCTCCCTGCAGGTCGTCTCCGAGCACTTTGCGGCCCTGGAGCCCTTCGCGGACCTGATTGCCTCCGAGGTGAACGTGAAGTCCGTGGTGTTCTCCGCGCCGGAGAATTCGGGCTTGAGCGTGCGCACCGAGCTGAGCCTGAACCCGCGTGCCTTCGCCCCGTCGGTTCGTAAGCTGACGAGCCAGCTGTTCAAGGCGCAGAAGTCCGGGCAGTGGGAGCTGACGGAAGACGGCGCCTGCCGTTTCCCGGGCGTCGTGGTTGACGGCGCTCCGCTGGAGCTGACGGGTGACATGTTCTCGGTGTCCACCTCCGTGGACGCTGCCGAGGGACAGGTCGCGGACGTGCTGGCGTCGGGCACCTTCGTGGTGCTCGATACGGAGCTGACCCCCGAGCTGGAGGCCGAGGGCTACGCCCGCGACGTTGTGCGCGCCGTCCAGGATGAGCGTAAGAATGCCGGCCTGCACATCGCGGATCGCATCGACCTGTCGCTGACGGTTCCGTCCGATCACGTGGCTGACGTGGAGACCTGGCGCGATATGATCGCCGCTGAGACCCTCGCGTTGTCGCTGACGGTCGAGGCTGGCGACAAGCTCGCGGTGAGCGTCGCCAAGCACTGAGTGCTGAAAACTCAGGCGGGCGGGCTGCGCGAAGGCGCGGCCCGCCCGCTTTCATACGCGATGACGGGGCGGGGCGCACAGCTTGCAGAGCACACGTCGCAGGGCGCAGGCAGGGGGCGTGTGCCTAGCGCTGAGGTGCAAGCACCGAAGCGCTAGCGCGACGCGATGTAACGCAGGTCGACGGTTGCCTCACGCAGGCGCTCGAGGTAGGCAGAGTTTGACGTCATCCACGGTGAGAGGACGGGTTGGCCGTCCTGCTTCATGAAGGAGTTCAGCAGATCCTCGCGAGAAAATCGCGTGGCGAAGAGGATCTGGCGCAGCTCACGGCTGTTCGTCGCCTCGACGCTCAAGATGGGGTAGGTCGCGTGCGTGTAGCGCTTGACCCTGGGCCACGGTGTATCCGTGATGCGCCAGCGGCCATCGGTCGGCGGATCGCTCGGCAGAACGATGGGGCGCAAACGAAGATTGGCGCGGCGCAGCGCACCGAGCTGCGTGATCAGGACGTAGCTGGCGAAGGCCTCGCTGCGCGTGTCCATCGTGAAGCGCGTGCTTGGGTGACGCTCGGACCAGCTGAAACGGTAGTAGCCCGATATCTCCCACATCGTGAAGAAGTCAGTGTTGTAGGACGAGAACGAGTGCCCGTAGCCGTATCCGTTCTGGAAGTCACTTTGTGCGACGGAAGTACCCGAACAGAGCTTCCCAATCAACGTCTCTAACTTCTCCAACATGCTCGGAGACTCCTTCAATGATGTTTTGCGTGATGAGTTCGTCAATCGTCATGGCAACCCATGCGCCTAGAGCGACCTTCTCGAGGATACGAACCTGGGGAGCGTATCCGTAGGACCCGTGGTCTTCGTCGAGCAAACAGATCTCGATCATGACGTCCTCAGGCAAAGCGTTGCCCGTGAAACGGAACTGGTGGTAGAGCTCGTTGAAGTTGGCCGGCGGCCCCGAGCGGAACTCGGAGGGGAAGATGCCGCCGTTCATGATGGGGGTCAGATGGCGTCCGCCGACGTGGCCAATGTGGTCGAGGCCGGTGATGTCGAAGGCTTCGATGAACTCGGCCTTGAAACGGAAATATCGATTGGTTCCAGGGACCTCGCCGTGGTCGCGATCCTGGCGCCAGGCGGGGAACGTGGTCTTCGGCTTGGCGTATCGGGAGCGAAGCCAAGCATTGGTCGATACCAGTTCGGGGTCGGTGCCGTCGGACATCTGGGCCGCCATGGAACCGGTAACGTCCATGCCCGCGCGATAACGCTGCCCGAGTCCTGCCTCGGCGTGGGGGAGCACGTCCCCGGGGCCGGGAGCGCGCACGGGGAACATTGCGCTCATGGGGGTGACGACTTCGTCTGGGTGTGGATTGTGCGGCTCGGGGGGCACGGAAGCTCGATTCTCTGTGGTGATGCAGGTCAGGAAACGGCGATCCCAGCCGCTATCGTCCTGGCGGTTGCGGGATCGGGGGAGCTGCGTACGGTCGCGGGGGAGCCGGGGTTGACTGAACAGGAGGAGCCAGGATCGGGGACACGGCACGTGTGGGAGCCTGAGGACCGTGCGCAGGCTGCGAGGGCCTGTCCGCTGTCGGACGCTGGGGCGCGGAGCTGCCCCTGTCGCTGTGCGCGTGCGCTCCTGCGTGGGAGACAGTACTCGCTTGGGTTTGCTGTCCGGTGTCCGCGACTTTTGACGCCACGGGCGAAGAGGCCGTGTGGGCGGGCTTGTCTGTTTTGCTGCGCCGTGGCCCCTTGCTTCCCTTATGCCTGCGGCTGGGCTTAGCGGGCTTTCTGAACATTGCCAGCTCGAGGGCGTTCATGAGCGGACAGACCATCTTGTTGTAGCGCTCGTAGTCCAGGCCGTAGAGTTCTTCGCTCACGCATTTGAGGCGCACGTTGGAGAATTGCACCTGCGTGTAGAAGAAGATCGACATGGGGACTTTGAACACCGTGGAGATGCCAGCGATTGCGATGCTTGAGGATTCAGGGATCGTCAGGACGTCGTCGCGTGACTTGATGCGCTGGCTTTTCTCGTCCACGAAAATCACGATTTCCGTGAAGTAGTCGAATGCGGCGTAGACCGCTTGGAGCATTTGCTGCCACGAGACGCGGTGCGTCAGCGTGAACGTTGACCGAATCCAGCCGCTATCGACGTGTTGTCCTTCAAGATACATGGCACTGCTCCTCTCGCGTCGTTGTTCGCCGAAGGTGTGTGGGTATTCAGCCGTGGGTGGGGGTGCTGGACCCGTTGGGCTTGGCCGCGTGTAGGTGCATCATGATCTCCATGGAGTCCATGAGCTGAGACATCGACTTGTTGTACTTCTCGTAGGTGGTGTTACGGAACTCTTGGTTGACGCTGCCGACGGATACCGCTACCGCTTGGCTCTGATTGCGGAATGTGATCATCAGGGG
>NZ_CAJPJE010000026.1:0-28697 GCF_905369875.1 Actinomyces sp. ICM47 | reverse complement strand
GCGCTCGAGGCCTCGGCCGGGGCCTTCGTACCGACGGCCAGCAGGTGGTTCTCCACGAGCGGACGCAGCTTGCCCATCCACCAGATGGCAAGCTGATTGAGGACCGCGCCCTTGCCCGTGATCTGCGTGGGCAGCACGTAGTCGTAGGCGCTGATGCGATCAGAGGTCACCATGAGGAGCGCCTCCGGACCCGCCTTCGCGTGGCGGGGACGGCCCTCGGCGGGCGTCGCTTCCTGCGCGGGGCCGACCACGGCCTCGTCGGGAGCGTAGATGTCGCGAACCTTCCCCGAGTTCAGGGGGGTCCAACCGTGCAGGGAAGCGGGCATAATGCTCCTCAGTGTCGTGTGATCAGTCGAGGGTGACGGCCAAGTCAGCAGGCCACGTCGCGATGTCGCTGCGGTGGTGCTCGCCGTCGAAGTGAATGAGTTCCACGCCCCGGTAAGCCAGAGCGCGAGCCTCGTCGAGCGTGGCCGCACGGGCGACGACGTCGAGGACTCGACCGCCCGAATTCACCAGCGCGTAGGTCGGTTCAAAACCGCAGCACCCGGCCGCAACGTCGGCGGGGTCGTCGGTGATCTCCTCGGAGGTGCCGGCGTGGATGACGTGGACGCCAGCCAATGCCTCGGCCGCCTCGATACCGGTGATGGGGTGCCCGATGTCCGTGCGACCCGGGTATCCGCCCGAGGCCATGACGACTGTGACGGCGGCATCCTCGCTCCAGACGGGGGCGGGAACCTTCGCGAGCGTGCCAGTGGCCGCCGCGTACAGGATGGGGGCGAGCGGAGAGTCAAGGCGCTCAAGGACCACCTGGGTTTCCGGGTCGCCGAAACGCACGTTGAATTCGACGACGCGGATCCCCTTCGAAGTCATCGCGAGGCCACAGTACAGGAGGCCTCGGAAGGAGGTGCCGCGCCGGGCCATCTCGGTGATGACGGGCTGGGCGACCTCGTCGACGATGCGCTGCGTTGCTTCCTCAGGCAGCCACGGGAGCGGACTGTAGGCACCCATGCCACCCGTGTTCGGACCCTCGTTGCCATCGCCCACGCGCTTGAAGTCCTGCGCGGGCTGCAGCGGGACGACGGTGGCACCATCGGCGAAACAGAACAGAGAGACCTCGGGGCCGTCGAGGTAGTCCTCGATGACGACCGCTCCCCCGTCGCGTGACAGGCAAGAGCGCGCGTGGAACGAGGCCTGGGCACGATCGGTGGTCACGACGACCCCCTTGCCAGCGGCCGGGGCATCATCCTTCACGACGTAGGGGGCACCAAGGACATCGAAGGCAGCCTCGACCTGTTCCATGGTGGTGCAGGTAAAGGAACGGGCGGTCGCCACGCCGGCGTCCGCCATGATCTGCTTCGCGAAGGACTTGGAGGCCTCCAGACGGGCCGCGTCCTTCGTCGGGCCAAAAACGGGGATACCGTAGTCCAGAACCGCATCCGCGACGCCCGCGACGAGCGGGGCCTCGGGGCCAACAACCACGAGATCGACCTTCTCAGAGGTCGCGCGACGCACGACGTCCTTCGGATCGAGCGGATCCATGGTCAGTGAACGGCCCAGCTGCTCCAGCGCCGGGTTACCGGCCTGGACGACCAACGACACGGGCTGCTCAGGGGTGGACGTTCGCACAAGCGCGCGGGCGATCGCGTGTTCGCGACCCCCGTTACCAACGAGAAGAACCTTCACGATTCCAGCCTAACGGTGTTTGGCGGTCCAACGGGCCGACATGGGATTTTATGGCTGCACTTCACAGCCACAATGAGACGCGGATGCGCAAGTCACCAGGCACCGTTAGGGTTACCACTACGCCCCTTATCGTCCTGTTCACGCTGATCACGGTTGTGTTCGTCATTCTGGTGAATGAGGTCCTCACGACGCTGCTTCTGATCGCCGTTCTCACCCGCGAAGGGATCCTCTGTCGGTGTAGGCGTCGAGGTGGGACTTGGGCTGGGGGTCGACTCTGGGTCCTCGTTGTTGCTCGGATCGTCACCTTTAATGGGGTCCTCGTTGGGATCCCCGCTAGGATCTCCGTTGGGATCCTCTCCCTTATTCTTCTTGTCGGATTTCTGCTTCTTGTCCGACGTGCGTTCCTTGCCTCGGTCAGCGGGGTTGGTGTCGGCACCCGTTGAACTCAGCTGGTTCGCAGGCGTCTGGCAGGGCGACAGCATCTCTTCCGCTTCCGCATACAGGTTGTATGCGTCGAGGTTCGCGTCTTCCGCGTCCTTGGCATCTCCCTGCATTTCGATACCACGCCCCAGGTTTGCGCGGACGCGGCATTCGTAGGAGGAAGACTCCAGACGTCCAGGTTCTACCTCGATGCTCTTGGGAACCAACTCGAATGCGGTGCGCAGCTCGGCGACACCCTCGTCCACGGACTCCTCGGTCAGCAGCGTGGTACCCAGGTTGTAGTGGGCGACCCACTGTTCGACACCGACGGATGTCCAGCCCATCTGTCCCTCGTACCCGGCCTTCGCGGCCTCGTATTCCTGTGCCTTCCAGTGGCCCAGGGAGGAACGCGACCACAGAGTCAAGCCGATCAGATACGTGGCGGCCAGGAGGGCGAGCACGAGGAAGGGAATCGAATACCACAGCGGGCGGAGCGCCAGCGGTGAGCGCTGGCGCGTACCGGACGAGGCAGAGGCGCGCTTCGCGGACGCGGCGAAGTCACCGGAGTCGCCCTGAGGGGCACCGAACGGCAGGAGGTCTTCGTCGCTTGCTGAGTGTTTAGATCGCATGGGAATTCCTCAACTGTTGGGCTCGCAGTGCCAGGGTTGCACCCTCCCACGCCAAGAGTCCTCCAAGGATCAGGGCGAAGGGCCAGATGATGTAGCGGTACGTGTCGCGCTTGTTTCGCTCTTCGGACAGCTTTGACGCGTCGTCAAGGATGGAACGCGCGTAGGAGTCAATCGCGGACTTGTCGGGCGAATGCACGTAACTGACGCCGATCCGCGACGCGACGCCTTGGAGGGCGGCTTCGTCGATGCGCGAGATGGCGATGGGGGCACCGGGCTGGGACTTGTCGTGAATGTATTCGTCGTCGCCACTCTGTGCCCCCGCGTTGCTGAGGCGGACCACCTTCATCTTGCCGCCCTCCTCGGTTCCGTAGCCGATGACGAGGCCGCCGTCGATGTAGGGCTTGACGTCATCCCAGTCGTCCTCGGCGCCGCTGGGAGCGCTGGACCAGTGATCCTGGTTCGAGGTTTCGCCGTCGGAGAGGATGAAAACGGTACGAATATTTTCGGGGTGGCGTTCCTTGTTTTTCTTCAGAAGCTTCGCGAGGTCCGCTGCGGGACGGTTGATCGAGGACCCCTGCGACGAGGAGGACAGCTCACGGGTGAACGTCGCCATGTATGACGCGACCGCAGAGGAGTCAGTCGTCAACGGCATGTCCGTGTGCACGCTCGAATCCCACGACAGAATCGAGTACCGCGCGCCCGTGAGGACACCCATGAGTGTGGCAACATCGTTGCGGACGCCATCGATACGGGGATTCTCCCCGTCCCAGTCCTCGGCCCCCATCGAGCCGGTGCGGTCGATGACGAAGTAGACCTCGATATTTGAGGTGACTTCAATGATTGTGCCAGGAATCGAGGGACCCGCACCCATGATGATGACGACGACGGCAATGAGCGAGCGCCTAATAACGTCCATCAGGTTCGTGCGCAGTGACCGACGAGCCGACAGAAAGACGAAGGTCGCCGCAACCAGCGCAATGACGACCAGCACAATCAGGTGAATGACGGGACGAAAAACCATGTCAGAGCCTCCCAAAGGCAAGCAGGCCGAGCAAGGAGACGACACCAAAGAGCGTCCAGCCAAGGGCCCCCAGCGGGCGATCAGTCTCAATCAGTTTCCCCTTGGAATCCAGTTCTTCCTTTTGCTCGGCCTCGATCTGCTTGACAACCCCGTCAACGGCGGAGGGAGATGATGCATCATAGAACTCTCCGCCCGTGGCACGCACCTGATCGCGCAACTGCATGCCGTCGGCGGACAGGTTCGTCACCGAGCCGGGGTACAGTGCCGTGACGGTCACGTTCTGGCTCTTCGCGAATTCGATGGCTTGCGGCAGGGTGTAAATACCATGGCCGTACACCTCGTTATCGGTCGCCAGCAGGACCGTGCGGGAACGTTGCTTGTCGGTATGGTCGAAGCCGAGGATGCACGAAGCCAGGCCGTCACCGACCAGAGAGGCGCGTTTCTCATCCTCTTTGGGGAACGTCGGCGTCAGGTACCGCTCCAGCTCATCCTCATCCCCATTCAATGAGGAACCATACGCCAGCCCTTTGTCGATCTTGTCGGCCATATCCGTCAGCACGTCATCGGCCATCTCGTAGTCGTCGGTGAGTGGGAACATCGTCATCGAGTATGTATTCCACAGCTGCAACGAAATCCTCTCACCCTCGAAGTGCGAGATGATCTGCTTGAAGGAGTCGCCGATCTCCGAATCGTAGGGCAGCATCGAACCCGACGCATCCAAACAAATGACGATGTCGCGGCTCGAGGATTTATCGTGCTTGACGTACGTATCGACGGGAGCGGCCGCAGACACCGAGGTCGCGATAACCGCGACGAGGAAGCACACGAAAGCCATCGCGAGGGCCGCACGCGTACGCCGCACGAGAGCCTGATACTTCGGCAGGCCTCGTACGAAACCGGAGTTCGCGACCCATCCCTTCCTGCCGGCGCTCTGACCCGCGCGGCGCGCACGCCACCAACCAAGCAGAGTGACGCCAGCCACTACTACGACGACGAGGGGAATCATCCACCAGAACCTCATACGTTCACCGCCTCCACCGCCATGGTCAGAACGCGCGTCACAGCCTCGTGCGAGGAGCGCCCAGCCGGAATATCCTGGCTCGTAAAGCTCGAGGCCTCGCACGCCGCAAGCACATCCGCCAGCCCCGGCCACACGGGTACGAGTTCACGCACCTCGGACACGGTTGCGACCTCGAGGTCACGCCCGGTGCGTTCCGTGCCCAGCGCACGCATGAGTCCCGCCAACGCCAGGTGCACGCCGCGAGCGTCCAGGTCGCCGTCGGCGTAGCGATCCGCAATCTGATCGACGTACGACAGATACTTCTTGCGCCGCGCATCCGAAATCGTCTGTAGCTCCATCACCTCACCAATGCGGGACGTCCACCACCTCCACAGGCAGAAACACACCCAGCCAACGACGGCGACGACGAGCGTGACCCCGAGGACCCACATCCAATGCGGATAGATGATCGGATTAAACAGGTCGTCTGTGACCTCACCGGACATGAACTCCCCTTTCAAGAGCACGCATGAGCGCACGAGGAATATCCTCACTGGATGACACGTCCACGTGGATGACACCCCTCTCATCGAGCATCCGCGCGACCGCGGCACGCCGCATCGCCATGACGTTGGCTGCTTCCCCCGCCAACTGGTGATCCCTAAGCAGGAAATCCGGTAGCGGCCCCTCGTTGACGTCAACGACCTCCGTCCCCTCTGAGAGGGTCGTTGGATCGATATCCTCGACGCTGATGAGAATCACCTGGTGGCGCGCGGACATGGACTTGATGAGGTCGCTCGACTCCGGGGACGCAGTGGGCTGCGTACTGTCCGTGACGATGACGATGAGGCTGCGCCGACGCGTGATCGTCCTGGCCCGAGCCAGGAGCTTCGCGACGTTCGCATGCGGGGAGCGCAGGGTGATGTCCTCTTCGATGCGGCGCAGCAGCGTCTCCGCATGCGCGTTGCCGGAGCGGGCGGGCATGAAACGCACGCGCTTGTCGTCACCGGCGACGAGGCCGATCTGGTCTCCGCGGGCCGCGCTCAGCCATGCGATGACCTCGCACGCCGCCAAGGCAACCTCTTCCTTCGTCTCGCCCGAGGGGGCGAGCGCGCCCATTTCACGACCGGTATCAACAACGAGCATGACCTGCAGGTTCGCCGTAGCCTCGTGCCGTTTGATGATGGGCGAACCCGTCCGGGCTGTCGCCGCCCAGTCGATTTCACGCACATCATCGCCCGGCTGGTAGGGAGCCAAGTCCATGAACTCCCATCCGCGTCCATGCCGAAGCGCGGAGTGGTGCCCATCTATGATGGACAGCAGCTTGCGCAGGACGGGCAGCTGGATGCGGGAGGACAGCGCGTGGATTTCTCGCGAGCGTACAGGCATTGCGTTCCTCTTGAGAGTCGACTGGCGTGGGACCGGGGTTCTTTACGGAACGGGAACCGCTTTGAAGACGGCGTCGATGAGTCCCTCAATGGAGACGTTGTCGGCCACGGCATCGAAGGTGCGGATGATGCGGTGACGCAGAATGCCGTAGCGCATTTCCTTGATGTCGTCCGGCATGACGTGGTTGCGGCCCTCCATGAGGGCGATCGCCTGCGCAATTTGCATGAGGGCGATGCCGCCACGTGGGGAAGCACCCACGCGCACGTGCTTCTTCCAGCCCGGGAGCGGGTTGGGGCCGGCACCTCGGGTCGTGTTGATGATGTCGACGATGTAGGCCTTGAGGGTCTCGTGGACGTAAACGCGTCGTCGTGCTTCCTGCAGCGTGCGCACGTCGTCGAGGGTGATCGGGACGACGTCCGCAGGCCTTGTCATCTGACCGCTGTCAATGCGCGAGAGAACCTCAAACTCCTCGACGGGCGTCGGGTAAGTGATGACTTCCTTGAGGAGGAAGCGGTCCATTTGGGCTTCGGGCAGCACGTAGGTGCCCTCTTCTTCGATGGGGTTCTGCGTGGCCATGACCATGAAGGGATCGGGTAGCTGATGGTTGACACCACCAATCGTGGTCTGGCGTTCCTGCATGGCTTCCAGCATGGCGGACTGCGTCTTGGCCGACGAACGGTTGATCTCGTCCAGGAGAACCAGGTTGGCGTGCACGGGACCCAGCCGGGTGACCATCTCACCGCGTTCCTGGTTCCAGATCTGGGAGCCAACGATGTCGTTGGGCATCAGGTCGGGAGTGCACTGAATGCGATGGAAGGTGCCCGATACCGCGGACGCGAGGGTCTGCGCGGCCGTCGTCTTCGCGAGGCCGGGCACGGACTCAACCAGGACGTGGCCACCGGCGAGAAGCGAGGCGGTGAGCGCGCGGCGCAGTGCTTCCTGCCCAACGACGGTGTGCTGGTAGATGGTCGTCATTCGATCAAGCAGGCCCTTCGCGTGGGCCAGCTCGTCATCGTTCAAGTAGTTGGGCACAGACTCTCCTTGCACGCGCGGTCGGATGCGCTCCCAGTGTAGCCCGCCCGTTCTGCTCGCACGCAAGCCGGTCAGCCTTGGTCTGGCGAAAGACGAGACCTACAGGTAGTCAAAAAGGGGTGAGCCCCGGAGATAATAACTCCGGGGCTCACCCTTCAGGTCCGCGTCGATCAGGCCTGCTTCGCGGCGGCAATACGCTCGCGGAACTTGGCCAGCTGCTCGGTGATGGCGGCGGGGAGCTTGTCGCCGAACTGCGAGAAGTACTCCTCCGTGTCGTCCATCTCGGCGGCCCAGGCGTCGGGGTCAATCGCGAAGAGCTTCGCCCACACGGCCTCGTCAATGTCCAGGCCATCCAGGTTGAAGTCCTCGAACTTCGGATAACGACCGGTCACACCGTCAATGGCCTCGACCTCGCCAGCGGCGCGGCGAACGATCCAGTCCAGAACGCGGGCGTTGTCGCCGTAGCCGGGCCACATGAAGTTGCCGTCTTCGTCCTTACGGAACCAGTTGACCTGGTAGACCTTCGGGAAGCCCTCGCCCAGCTTGTCCTGCATCTCCAGCCAGTGGCCCCAGTAGTCGGCCATGTTGTAGCCACAGAAGGGCAGCATGGCGAAGGGGTCGTGGCGCAGCGAGCCGGCCTTGACGTCGGTCGCAGCGGCGGTGACCTCGGAGGCCACGGAAGCACCGATGAACACACCATGGGCGGGCTCGTACTGCTCGGCAACCAGCGGGACGTTGGTGGCGCGACGACCACCGAAGAGGACGGCGTCAACCGCAACGCCCTCGGGAGCTTCCCAGTCGGGGCAGATGATCGGGCACTGCGAGGCGGGGACGGTGAAGCGGCTGTTCGGGTGAGCAGCCTTCTCGCCGGACTCGGGGGTCCAGTCGTTGCCGTGCCAGTCGATCAGGTGCGCCGGAACGTCACCGTCGATGCCTTCCCACCACACGTCACCGTCGTCGGTCAGGGCGACGTTCGTGAAGATGGAGTTCGCCTTGCCGGTCTCCATGGCCATGGGGTTGGTCTTGTAGGAGGTGCCGGGGGCGACGCCGAAGAAGCCGGCCTCGGGGTTGATGGCGCGCAGGCGGCCATCCGGGCCGGGACGCATCCACGCGATGTCGTCGCCGACGGTCTCGACCTTGTAGCCGGGGATCGTGGGCTGGAGCATGGCGAGGTTGGTCTTGCCACAGGCCGACGGGAAGGCGGCGGTGACGTGGAACTGCTGGCCGGTGGACTCGCGGGTCAGGCGCAGGACGAGCATGTGCTCGGCCATCCAGCCGTCGCGGCGGGCCATGGTCGAGGCGATACGCAGAGCGAAGCACTTCTTGCCAAGCAGGGCGTTACCGCCGTAGCCCGAACCGAAGGACCAGATCTCGTTGGTCTCCGGGAAGTGGGTGATGTACTTCTCATCGTTGCAGGGCCAGGTGGAGTCTTCCTGACCGGGCTCAAGGGGAGCACCGACGGAGTGGACGGCGGGAACCCACACGCGGCCCTCGTTGATGAGGTCCATGGCAGCAGCACCCATGCGGGTCATGATGCGCATGTTGACAACAACGTAGGGGGAGTCGGTGATCTCAACACCGAGCTGGGAGATGGGGCCACCCAGGGGACCCATGGAGAAGGGAACCACGTACATGGTGCGGCCCTTCATGGCACCCGTGAACTTCTCGTGCAGGGTGGCCTTCATTTCCTTGGGGTCAGCCCAGTGGTTGGTCGGACCCGCGTCCTCTTCCTTCTCACAGCAGATGAAGGTACGGGACTCAACACGCGCAACGTCGGAAGGCTTGGAGCGAGCGAGGAAGGAGTTCGGGCGCTTCTCCTCGTTGAGCTTGGTGAACATGCCGCTCTCGACCATCTGCGAGGTCAGGCGATCCCACTCTTCCTGGGAGCCGTCGGCGAACTCGATGGCGTCAGGGGTGGTCAGCTCAGCGATTTCAGCAACCCACTTGACGACATCTTCGGGAGCATTGGCCGGAGCCGCTGCACGCACGTCCTGTTCGGTCACGGACATTTTGCCTCCTGAGGCATTTCGGATTGTCGAGGCCGCGATGTGCGTCCCCGATTGACAGAATCAATCATGCCGGAACGGATGCCCACGCTTGCGGGCGCTTGGTCCCGGTCACATCTCAATCCTAGTCGAACGAGTCACACGCCGCCCGGTCGACAGGGACCTTCTGCCCACCCACAAGGCAAAACAAAACCAGTCGAGCCGACCCCGACCTCGCGAATGGGACCGAAGAGCAGCCCACATCCTAAACCGTGAGATAGACCATGACCATTGGGCGGCAAAAGCGCATCTGAACTTGAAGTCACACCACCCCATGACCGACGATTATTCGTAGCACAACAGTGCCGTTCACCATTGGAAGGACCGAATACACCATGGGATTCCGAAACAAGACCCAAGGCCCTGACTTTTTTGAAGACTTCACCTCGCAGGCTCGCCAGCTTGAGCAGGCCGTCGAGATCCTGACGCACATCTATGCTGCCTCCCCTGAGGAACGCATCGCCCTGCGCGATCAGCTCCACGAGGTTGAGCACCGCGGTGACGAACTGAACCACGAAATCATCCAGCGCATCAACTCTTCGTTCATCACGCCTTTCGACCGCGAAGACCTGCAGTCGCTGGCGTCCCACCTCGACGACTGCCTCGACTTCATCGACGAAGCCGGCGATCTCCTCGTCGTCTACGGCATTGCCGACATCCCCTCTTCCCTGGTCTCTCTGCTCAACACGCAGATCGAGGTCATCAAGCACTGCGCGGAGATGACCGCGCAGAACATGCACAAGCTGAAGTCGCCGGTGGACCTGCGCGACTACTGGATCGAGATCAACCGCCTCGAGAACGAGGGCGACCTGGCCTACCGCCGCACTCTGACGGCTCTGTTCGACTCGGGCCTGGACCCGGTCACGATCATCAAGCTCAAGGACATCGTCCAGGGCCTCGAATCCTGTGCTGATGCCTTCGAGGAACTCGCAGGCATCATCGAGTCCCTCGCACTGAAGGAATCCTGAGCCGTGGATCTCAATCTGATCCTCGTCTGCGTCGTCATTGTCGTCGCGCTGTTCTTCAGCTACACGAACGGCTTCCACGACGCAGCGAACGCGATCGCGACCTCGGTGTCGACGCGTGCGTGGACACCACGTGCTGCACTCCTCATGGCCGCAACGATGAACGTCATCGGTGCCATGATGGGCACCGCCGTCGCGAAGACCGTCGGCAAGGGCATCATCTCAATTTCCGACTACGCCGAGTCTCCGCTTCCCGAAATGCAGCAAAAAGGCCTGGTCATCATCCTGGCCGCGCTGCTGGGTGCCTGTATCTGGAACCTCATCACCTGGTGGTTCGGTCTCCCATCGTCCTCCTCGCACGCTCTCATTGGCGGTATGGTGGGCGCTGGCCTCCTATCGGGCACGATGGTGCACTGGTGGGGCATCATGAGCCACGTTGTGATTCCGATGTTCGCCTCCCCCATCATCGGTTTTGTCATCGGCTACTTCGTCATGAAGCTCGTCCTGTGGCTGCTGCGTAACGCTCAGTATCACCGCACGATGCGTCGCTTCCGTGCAGCGCAGCGCTTCTCATCCGCTGCCATGGCCCTTGGCCACGGCATCCAGGACGCGCAGAAGACAATGGGCATCATCGTCATGGCCCTGCTAGCCGGCGGCTACGGAGAAACACACAATATCCTCGATCCGATCACGGGCGAGATGAACGTGCCCCTGTGGGTGAAGATCTCGGGTGCTCTGGCGATTTCGCTGGGCACGATGGCCGGCGGCGGGCGCATCATGCGCACGATCGGCCGTAAGATCATCGACCTGGATCCGGCTCGTGGCTTCACGGCCGAGGCCGTGTCTGCCTCGATCCTGTACCTGTGCTCCTACGTCATTCACGCCCCCATCTCGACGACGCAGGTCGTGTCGACGGCGATCATGGGTGTGGGTTGCACGAAGCGCTTCTCGGCAGTTCGATGGGGCGTCGCGGGCAACATCGTCATCGCATGGTTCCTGACGCTACCCGCCGCAGCCTTGGTGTCGGGCGTCGTGTACCTCCTGGTCGCTCTGCCGCTGGGAGTCCACTAGTGGCTCGCGCTCGTCTGATCGGCCTGGCCGCGACTCTCGCCCTTGTTGCCCCGCTCACCGCGTGCTCGGACACCTCCGTCATGCACATGCAGGTCGGCCAGTGCATCCTCCTGCCCGAAGAGAAGACCGCGACCACGGTCGAGACGACCAACTGCACCAGCGAGCACGACGCCGAGGTCTTCTACATGACATCCGTCGACGACGGGGACTTCCCCGGCGAGGCTGCACTCAACAACGCGGCCGAGAAGGTATGCATTTCCAACTTCAAGGACTACGTGGGGTCGCATTACGTAACCTCGACGCTGGATGCGACGTGGATGCTTCCGACGAAAGACTCGTGGGCGCAAAATGATCGTTCGATCACCTGCCTCGCAAGGCTGCTGGATCATTCCAAGCTCACCAAGTCCGTGAAGGATTCGGGCCTGTAGGATTTGTTGGGTCTTCAACTCTCAATGGGTGGTGCCCGGCCGATGGGCCAGGCACCACCCATTTTTACCGACAGCGTTCCGCATTGTTATAGTGACCACCGTGCCACGGCGGGTGTCCTCACGCCTGCCACAGCCTCGCGATCCCATCATTACCCCATTCTCATGATGTCAAGGAGAACCATGTCCCACGCACTGCGTTCCATGCTCGCCGTCGGCACCGTCGCCGCCATTGGCCTATCCCTGTCCGCTTGTTCGCTTCTGCCGTTCGGCAACCAGACGCACAGCACGTCACTGAAGGTCGGTCAGTGCATTCAGCTGCCGGACGACGACGAGGTCGGTGACATCACCACCGCGAACTGCGCCGAGGAGCACACGGGCGAGGTCTACTACATCTTGACGCTCACCCAGGACACGCTCCCCTCCCGCGCGGAGATCGAAAAACTAACCTCCGACACCTGCGACGATAACTTCGAGGCTTACGTCGGCTCGGCCGCCAATGAGACCGAACTCGACGTCACCGCAATGTTCCCGACCAAGAACTCGTGGGACAAGGGCGACCGCGACATTGTGTGCATCGTCATCCCCGCCGAGGGCAAGACGCTGACTCAGTCCGTGAAGGGCTCGGGCATGTAGCCCGGCCATCACATCATGTCCTCGGGTGGTGCCCGACCAGTGAGCCAGGCACCACCCGTTTTTTACCAACGACGACCTGCGTTGTTATAGTGTGCACAGAACCACGGTGGGTCTTCACACATCCACTCCCGGTCTCGCGTTCCCAGTACCGCCTTGCTTCCGTCAATTCAAGGAGAACCATGTCCCGCTCTCCGCGTTGCGCACTCGCCTTGGGCACCGCCGTCATCATGGCCCTGACGCTGTCCGCCTGCTCGTCGCTGTTCGGCTCGCGCACGCAGAGCAACAAGCTCACGGTCGGACAATGTGTCCTTGTTCCGATCGGCACCCAGGTGGACTCGGTGACCACAACCGAGTGCACCGAGGAACACACCGGCGAAATCTACTCAATCACCGCCATTGATCGACAGGCACTCCCGTCCCGCGACGAGATGGATGACCTGGTCTTCGACACCTGCTACAACACCTTCGAGGCCTACGTCGGCTCGACTCCCGAGGAAACGTCGCTCGATTACACCGCTTTCTCACCGGCCAAGGCGACCTGGGCCGCCGGTGACCGCGACATTATCTGCATCGCTGTTCCGACTGGGGATGACAAACTGACCCAGTCGGTACGCAATTCGGGCATGTGACAGGTATTTTTTACCGCTCGGTGCCCTTTAACCACTCTGGTCACTCTCTCTGACCAAGCGGTATTTACATTGTTGTATAGTGAGCGAAGCGCTCCGACGAGCACACGCGCACCTGCGGGTCCGCATACCCGCCACGGCCTCGTGACCCGTTGATCGGGTTCACCCCCATTCTCTAGGAGAACTATGTCCCGCGCTTTGCGCCCCGCATTGACCCTATGCGCCTGCATCGCAACTGTCGGCCTGTCTGCCTGTTCCGCCGCGTCGACCGACGGTTCGGGCGATAGCGCCTCCTCCGACGCTCACGGTTTGACGAGCACACAGAGCGGCGCTCCCACCGCGCAATCCGGTTCCTCTGGCGGCCTGTACGAGACCGGATACCTGCAGCTCGGACAGTGTTTGCTCACAGCCCCCCAGGCAGACGTTCCACTCGAACTCGTCGACTGCGCGCAAGAGCACAGGGCAGAGGTGATCCACACCTTCGACCTGACCATGACCACGATGCCCTCCGAGGATATGCTCGACGAGGTGAGCGACGAGGCATGCGGCGAGGCCTTCACCGCCTACGTCGGGCGTCCCTTCGAAAACTCCGCGTTGGACTACATCTGGAGGCTGCCCAGCCCGGAAACCTGGGCAGCCGGTGATCGACGGGTCGAGTGCATCGCCTTCACGAGAGACGAAAGCCAGCTCACCACGACGATGAAAGATACCAATATGTGACGAGGCCTGGTCGGCTTTGCGCTTGTGGTGGTTCGGCTCCGGCCGGGCCACCATTTTGACGGCTTGTACCTACCGGCACCCACGTTGCTATAGTGAGCGCGGCCCAACGGTCATCACGAGAGTCCGCCACTGCCTCGTGGCCCATTCTCTGGCTACTTTCCCACCACCCTGAGGAGAATCATGTCCCGCATCGCGCGCCCCGCGCTCGCTGTCGCTGCCTGCGTTGCCATCCTGAGCATGTCCGCCTGCTCCAGTTCGTCGTCCACCTCCTCGGAGGATTCGACGACCCATTCCGGCGAGGCCAGTGCCTCCGCCGAGGCACCCGTCACCAACGCGTCCGAGATCCCCTCCGACGCACGCACCAACCTGAGCAACCTAAGCGTCGGCCAGTGCTTCCAACAGCCAACCGATCCCGCCGACGGCTTGATGATCGTCGACTGCTCCGCACCGCACTGGGGTGAGGTCTACGCCCTCACGCCGATCGACGCCGAAACCCTGCCCGACTTCGAAGAACTCAACACGATGGCCTTCCAAGCGTGCACCCCCGCGTTCGAGGAGTACGTCGGTACGCCCTACGAGGAGTCCTCCCTGGATGTCACCTGGTACTTCCCGAACGCGTCCAACTGGGATGCCGGCGAGCACGTCATCGCCTGCGTCGCCGTCCCCTTGGAGGCACCCTCGCTCACCCAGTCGGTCAAGGACTCCAATCTGTGACGTGCGGGTTGTCGTTACGCGGCGGTTCGGCTATGGCTGGGCCGCCGCTTGCGTATATGGCCCTCCTTTACCGTTCGATACTGCCATTGTTATAGTGAACACAACGCGTCGATGGGTGTCCCACGCACCCGCTGCGAATGCGACGGCCTCTCCGGAGTCGCGCTCCCATCATCCAAGGAGAATCATGTCCCGCTTTACCCGCCCCGCCCTCGCGTTCGCGACCTGCGCCGCCATGCTCAGCTTGTCCGCCTGTTCCGCCCTGCCTTTCGGCAATAAGGATGACGATGACGAGGACACCCCCAGCTCGCGCAGCTCCTCGTCTGCCTCCCCGAGCAGCTCACCCGACAAGACGAACCAGCCCACAAGCACCCCCACCGTTGCATCCGCCCGCACCTACCTGATCGATCTGAAGCTCGGCCAGTGCTTCAACCAGCCGGACATCGACACCGATGTGGATGTGGAGACCCTCGACTGCTCACAGCCTCACTGGGGCGAAGTGTACTACGTCGTTGAACTCACCAACGCGACGTTCCCCGGTGAGGACGCCATGTCTGACACGGCAAAGGACGCGTGCCAGAACGCCTTCCAGGACTACATTGGTTCGTCCTACACGACCTCCTCACTCGCGTTCGGCGGCATGTATCCGACGTCCGGTAGCTGGGCCGGTGGCGACCGCGCGATCGTGTGCTACGCCCACAACACCGACGACAGTACCCTCACCCGCTCGGTGAAGGACTCTCGCCTGTGATCCCCTGATCCACGCTCGCGGCGGCTCGGCTGATGCCGGGCCGCCGCGAGCGTCGATGGAACGTGGGCATTTCAGCGCCGCCTGGAGGCTTTGCGCGTCGGGACGGCGGGGTTTTTGGTGGTGACGCTATGCGTCTCAAAGGCGACGACGACCGGCCCGTCAGACCCCTGTTCGACGTGGGCAACCATGATCTGTCCGTGCCCCAGGGAAACGGGCGACGCACCCACGATAGCGCTCGATCCGTAGGCGCGGATTTCCTCGACGATCAGGTCGCGCGCGGCACCCGTGACCGACAGGAGGGTCGCACCGGCCTGCTCACGCAGGCGCTGCGCCGCGAAGGCACGCACCCGACCGGCTCGAGCGTCGGCATCCTTATCAGCCCCAGCCTCGTCCCCCACAGGCACACCCAGGGCCTCCACGAGCGTCACCGATCCACCGCCGACCGCCGCCCACGGCGCAAGCACCTGGCGCGCGCGGGCGCTCGGGGATGCGAACGCGCGGCCCACGCCGAACGCGCTCAGCAGGTCGATGAGGTCAAAGGACTGGCGCACGCCGAAACGTCCGAGGGGTGGATCTGCGGGGTGCGCGGCGGCCTTAGCTGTGAGGTACGAGGCCCGCTCCACCTGCGCTGCCCTGCGCGCTGCCGCTGAGGCGACCATCGCGGGGGTGGGTGCAGCGGGCGTGGTGCTCGGCGCGGCGGCGCGCGGGCCAGGACCGTCGGGGACGGTAGGCGCCGACGGGCTGCCGAGCGCGGAACCTGGCCCGGGCGTGGGCGCGGAACCCAACGTAGTGCCACCGGATGCTGACATGCCCGGAGCGGAAGCACGCCCGCCGACGGGGGCTGCAGACGCCGCGTCAATGGGGACAGCATCGGCGGCACCGGGCCGCAGGACGATGATCGTGGAGGTGGCGAGGCGGCCCTCGCGGGTGCGGGCGACGAGGTCGGCGAGGAGGCGGCGGTCGCCTCGGCGGGTGAGCATGTCGGCGGCGGCCTCGGGGGTGGCCCACGTGGTTTGGTCAATTTCGGTGCGCGGGGCGCGGGCAACGGGTGCGCGCAGGCGTGTGGCCGGGTCGTCGGCTGGCAGGGGCGTGCCGACCCAGTAGTGGACTTCCTTGGTTTGCCCGCCGCCCAGGCGGTAGCGTTGGGTGGTCAGAGGCACCCCCAAGGTGATGACCTGTCCAGTTTCCTCTTCGACTTCGCGCACGGCGGCGGCGACCAGTGGCTCACCGTTTTCCGCTTTACCTTTGGGCCAGGACCAGTCGTGGTAGCGGGGTCGGTGAACCATGAGGACTTCGATGTCCGCGGGGTCGATGGGTTCGCCGGGGACCGCGACGCGCGTGGGGTCGGCAAAACGCCAGACAAGCGCGCCCGCGGAGCGAACGAGTCGCTGGGGGCGTGGGGCTGGCATCGGACGCATAGGGACCAGGGTAGTCGCCCCGCGCCGCGCTCGCCCTGATGGGCGCGCCACCTTCACGAGGTCACGGCCGGTATGGGCGCTCCACTAGGCCCGTCCGCGCGCTGAGAAAACACCTCCGTCGGGCAGCCGCCTGAGTCGGTCAGCCGCCTCAGTCGAGGGTGCCGACGGCCGCCTCGCGCGCGGCAATGTCAAGCTCGTCGGCCGTCACCAGCAGTGCGGAGTGTCGCATGGTGACGCGGTGGGCGAGCGTGTCGGTGGGGTCTTCGATCCACAGGGCCCCGGCCTCGCCGGCGGCGAGGACGCACATGGCACGGGAGGCCTCGCGCAGCACGTACTCGAGGTCATCGTCGGTGAGGTCACCGCGCAGCAGCGAGTCGATCTCCTCCATGATCAGGCTCAGGGAGCGCAGCTCGACGGGGGCTTCGAGGCCCTGGATGATAGGAGCGCGCGAGCCGTCGGCGTAGCGCTCGGCCACCAGGAGCGGGTCACGGTGGTACCACTCGTGCAGCAGGTAGACGCGCCATAGCGCCCCGGGGAGCGTGAATTCGGGGCTGCGCGACCACACGTGGGCGATGGTGTCGACGCCGCGAGTGCGCACGGTTTTCCGCAGGCGGGCCACGTCCTCGTCCGTGAATGTCTCGTCGCCGACTCCCATGAGTGCCCACGCGGCGGTGTGTGCGACGGCGGCGAGAGAGGCGGGATCTTCGTCGCCGACGATTGCCTCGGCGCGGGCGGCGTCGAGCATGGCCGGGCGGCGCGGAGTGTTCGATTGGGCCATGAGGACCGCTTCCTTCTACAATATGGGGTATGGGCCTATAGCTCAATGGTAGAGCAGCGGACTTTTAATCCGTAGGTTGGGGGTTCGAGTCCCCCTGGGCCTACTGCGCGCCTCGGTTTCCCGGGGCGTTTATGCTATGTGGGCCGCGCTGCCCGCGTTGGAGGTGCATCATGGATCCTCGTTTGTCGCGCGCGTATGGCGCGCTCGCTGGGCTGGCGTTGGGGGATGCATTGGGGATGCCGACGCAGGCGATGTCCCCGGAGCAGATCCGCGCGGTGTACGGGCGCGTCACGGGACTCGTGGACGGGGACATCTCGCAGCCGTACGCACCGGGGATGCCGGCCGGTTCGGTGACGGATGACACGGAGCAGGCGTTGCTGATTGCGTCTCTCCTGGTACGAGGCCGGGGTTCCTCCTCGGGTCGCGTGGCACTAGACGCGGGTGATTTCTCCCACGCACTGCTGTCCTGGGAGGATTCCATGATCGAGCGGGGGTCGCTTGACTTGCTGGGGCCCTCCACGAAGGCGGCGCTCGAGCGCGTGCGGGCGGGCGAGGACCCGCTGACCGTGGGTGGTTTGGGCACTACGAACGGCGCGGCGATGCGCGTCACTCCGATCGGTATCGCGGTGTCGACCGCGGATTCGGAAGCGTTCGCGGACGCCGTCTGGTCCTCCTGTCAGGTGACACATGCGACACGCCAGGGTTTCCAGTCGGCTGCGCTCGTGGCGGCGGCGGTATCGCTTGCTCTTGACTGGCCGGAGATGTCCGCCTCGGACATGACGACTCTGTTGTGGAAGGCCGTTTCCTACGTTGATTCCCTGCCCGAGCGCGGCGCGTGGACACCGGATCCGGACGTGGTGGAGGCCACGCGCAGGGCTATGCAGCTGGTCGCTAGCCCGGCCTCGTCGTCCCTGGAGTGCCTCATCGAGCAGATCGGCACGTCTGTGGCCTCGGCGCACGCGATTCCCATGGCGTTCGCGCTGCTCGCGCGCGACCCCTCTCCACGTGCCCTGCTGGACGCCGCGAACCTGGGCGGCGACACCGACACGATCGGCGCGATTGCGGGCGCGATCCTGGGCAGTGTGCTCGGGGTTGAAGCCTTCGACACCGCCATGCTCACCCAGGTAGAACTCACCTCCCACCTCGACCTGCCATCCATCGCCCTCGAGTTGTTGGCACTGCGCGCGGCGAGCGAACCTGCCACGAATACTCCCGAGGCCACCGAGACTGAGGATACGAGCGAGGGCGCTTCCCCCGAGGAACCAGCCCCAGCCTCGCGCACCGATTCCGGGGTGGGACGGGTGGTTCTCATGGGGCAGATCCTCGTGGACCTCGCTGTGCGCGGCGACACCCTTCCGAGGCCAGGAGGTGACGTATGGGCCGTCGACGAGGGAATGCACGTAGGTGGTGGCTTCAACGCGCTCGTGGCAGCACGTCGCATGGGGGCCGAGGCCGTTTCCCTCAGTCCGATCGGGTCAGGCCCCCACTCCTCGCTGATCCAAGCCGCGCTGGAACACGAGGAGATCACAGACCTCGGGCCTCGCATCGCGGGCATTGACAACGGGTTCTGCATCGCGTTCACAGACCGCACGGGCGAGCGTACGTTCATCTCCACTAAGGGTGCCGAGACGATGTCGCCCGCGAGCGCGTGGGCTGACTTCGTGCGGACGATGCACCCGGGCGACGTGCTCTATATCGACGGTTACCTCATGGACCACCCCGCGAACCGTGAGGCCGCGGAGGCTGCGCTGCGCGTTCTACCCGAGGGCGTGCGCGTGCTCCTGGATGTCTCCCCCGTCATCGGGATCCCGTCCGCCCTCCCCTCCGACGGCGTCATCATCTCGATGAACCTCAGGGAGGCTCGGGAGATTGCTCACCAGAGAGGTGATGCGAGCGTTCGGAACCAGCAGTGTCTCCAGCCTCGCGAAGCGGCGCGAGCGATGCTCGCCGCGCTTGGCCGTCCCGTTCTGTTGCGGGCAGGTGCCGAGGGCGCATACTTCGTGAGGTCACGCGATGCCGCCCTGAGCGCCCCGGACACTGACCCGTCCTACATCCCGACACCTCGCGTCGAGGCGATCGACACAAACGGCGCGGGTGACGCTCACTCGGGAGTCCTGGCAGCCTCCCTCGCTCAGGGCATTCCCCTGAAGAGAGCGCTGCTCCTGGCCAACTGCGCAGGCGCGCTATCCACGACAGTCGTCGGCCCAGCCTCGTGCCCGCCGCGTGACCAGATAGAGGCCGCGGCGGACGCGCTGGAGGCGAGTACGTGCGAGGCGTAAGCACACGAGGCGTGAGCGCAGACAACACGTGAGCGCCTCGTCGCCTCGGCGTGCGTTCCACTGAACAACACCAGCGGTGCCACATCAGCGCGGATCGCGCCCCTACACCGTGCGAGATTTGTCAAAAAACCAACCGATCTAACTATTGCTGACCCGCGCGGGAGGACAATCATCTGGTGACGACTGATCAGACCAACAAGCACGATGGCGTCATCGGCGGGGCACTCACGGTTGCCCTGCTGATCACCCTGGCCGTGCAGAACGCCGTGCCCCCGATGGCGACCGACATGTACTCGGCCGCATTCCCGCAGATCACCGCGGACCTGGCGACGAACTCGACGATGCTCGGATTCACGCTGACAACCTTCTTCGTGGGCTACGCGTCGGGCCAAGTCTTGGGCGGCGCCATCTCGGACCAGATCGGGCGCCGCCGCCCCATCATCGCGGGCGGCATCATCGCCCTGGTCGGATCCATCATCTGCGTACTGACGCCCAACATCTGGGTGCTCCTCGTGGGCCGAGTCTTCCAGGGCCTCGGCGGCGGCGTGGCCTCGTCGGTGGCGCGCGCGATCCTCGTCGACGTCGCGCACGGTAAGACCCTGGCGCGCGCGATGAGCCTCATCCAGGCAATCGTCGGCTTCGCCCCGATGCTTGCCCCAGTCCTCGGCGCGTTCATCATCACGCACGCAACGTGGAGGGTCGTCTTCTGGGCGCTCGCCGCCTTCACGCTGCTCATGGCGGCGCTCGCGTGGTTCGTCGTGCCCGAGTCCCTGCCCGAGGATCGCCGCCACCCCGGCGGTATTCCGCGGTTCTTCCACGGCCTCGTCCAGGTCGTGCGCATCCGTCCCTTCGTGGGCTTCATGCTGACCAACGCCTTCTCGAGCTTCTGCATGTTCGGCTACATCTCGAACGCCACGTACGTGCTGCAGGGGCCGCTGGGCCTGTCCCCCATGGCTTTCGCGTGGGTGTTCGCGTTCAACGCACTGCTGTCGACCGGCTTCGCGCTGGTCAACGTGCGCTTGATCTCACACTTCACGCCGCGCACACTCATCATCACAGGCCTCACAATCGCCGCGACCGGCGTGGTCATGCTCACGATCTCGACGTTCCTCCTCGACCTGCCGCTGATCCTCACGTGCGTGGGCTTCGCGCTCATCATGACGGCGAACGCGTTTATCTTCGGCAACTCCGGTGCACAGGCCATGAGCGAGGCGCGCGAGCACGCGGGCACGGCTTCGTCCGTCATGGGCGTACTCCAGTCGATTGCGAACGGCATCGCCGCTCCCCTGGCGACCTCAGGCGGTGACAGCGCCGTGCCGATGGTGCTCGTCATGATGGTCGGCTCGGTCGGCGCGTGGTTCGCGTTCTGGGTGATCGCCCGCGGCGGCAAGCACACGCCGCGCCACCTCAGCCTCGACTGAGAGGGCACGGCGCGTCCCGCACAACGCCCTTACTCGGTCCTTACTGGCGCGAGGCCAGCCACACCGCGATCGACACCAGGACCAGGCCGATCAGCTCGTAGACACCGGGGATCTGCCGCAGCATGACGGCACCGACCAGCGCGGACGTGGCGGGAAGGACCGCGGCAAACAGCGCGAACGTGGGTGCCGCCAGGCGACGCATCGCGAGCGCCTCAAACGTGTAGGGAATCGCGGTGGACAGCAGGCCAACGCCAACGACAATCGCGATCAGCTCCCACGAGGCCGTGGCCGCCATTGCCCCCGGCCCGAGGAAGGGCGCGAAAAAGAGGGACCCCCACGCGCAGCCGAGCGCCAGGTTCGTGACCCCGTCGCGCGTGGTCGAAGCACGCTGCCCGACGACGATGTAGGCCGACCAGGCGAGGGCCGCGAGGAGGATCCACGCGACGCCGACGCGCACGCTCGGCACGCTCAGGTCGAGAGCAAGGCCGCCGATACACGCCACCCCGGCGAAAGCGAGGACGGCGGCGATACGCGGCCGCCAGCCACGGCCTCGGAGAACAGCGACCGCGACCGGGCCGATGAACTCGAGTGAGACGGCGGTCCCCAGGGGAATGCGCGCGATTGACTCATAGAACGAGGAGTTCATCGTCAGGATGATGACGCCGAACAGCGCGGAAATCGCCAGGTCCGATACCGTCAGGCCGCCGCGCCAGGGGCGCTTCCAGGCCAATAGAACGACCGCGCCCGTCAGGACGCGCCACCACGCGACGGACGCGGGTTCGACGGAGGCAAAGGCGACGACGGCGAGCGCCGCGCCCACATACTGGATGAGGCCCGAGCCGACGATGTAGAGCTGTGGTGGGACGCGGTCGACCACAGAGACGCCGTCAGGGCACCGGGAGGGTGCGTTCACTGGGCGGGCGCGAAGGTCAGGGCCGCCGAGTTCATGCAGTAGCGCATGCCGGTGGGCTGGTCGGGCGCGTCAGAGAAAATGTGGCCGAGGTGGGAGCCGCATGTCGCGCAGCGCACCTCGGTGCGGATCATGCCGTGGCTGGTGTCGACGCTCTCGGTAGTCGCGCCGTCGTATGCCTGGAAGAAGGAGGGCCACCCGCAGGAGGAGTCGAACTTCGCGTCGGAGTTGAAGAGTTTCGATCCGCAGGCCGCACACGAGTACGTGCCGACACGGTCCTCGTCGAGGAGTTCGCCGGTGAAGGGACGTTCCGTGCCCGCCTCGCGCAGCACGTGGTAGCGCATGGGACTCAGGAGCTTCTTCCACTCGGCGTCGGTGCGGGCAGCAGGATCGGTAGCGTTCATGTGCCCATTGTCGCGCGCCGCCCGCGGCCTCGCACTTTCGGGTGCGGCCGCGGGCGGCGCGGGGATGTTCGTCGCTCTCATCGACGAGGCCGTGGTTGCCTCACGGGGTTCACACCCCTGTCGATGGGCGGCTTGTCAGGCTACTTATTCTTGCCTGCGTTCTTCTTGCCGGAGACCTTTTTGGTGGCTCCCTTCTTGGAACTGCTCTTCTTGCTGCCCTTCTTCGAGGACGACTTGGCGGGCTTCTTCTCCTCGGAAGTGGAGGCATCAGCAGCCTCGGCGGAAGCGACCTCATCGGCCACCTTTTCCTCAGCCTCCTCCTTCACCTCGGGCGCGGACTCAGCCTCGGCGGAAGCGGCCTCAACGGTCACCTTTTCCTCAGCCTCCCCCTTCACCTCGGACGCAGGCGTTGCCTCGGCAGAAGCAGCCTCATCGGCCACCTCTTCCTCAGCCGACTCCTCCTGCGCCTCGGACGCAGACTCAGCCTCAGCGGAAGCAGCCTCATCGGCCACCTTTTCCTCAGCCTCCTCCTGCGCCTCGGGCGCGGGCGTCGCTTCGGCGGAAGCGACCTCATCAGCCACCTTTTCCTCAGCTTGTCCCTTGGCGGAATCAGCATTTTCAACGGGTTCTTCCGCAGCAGGCTGCTCGGCGCTCGCCAGCACGACCGTGTCGTCGGCGGCGGGTGCCGCCTTGATCGCCGGGAGGACCTGCGTGTCTGCCTGATCCGGCGTGGGCGCAACCTTGACGGGAGGCATGACGGCGGTCTCCTCGACATCCCGCACATCGGCGGCCGTGGGCGCGGGCGGCTCGGCCAGGGGCTGCGCCTGCGTGGCAGCGCCAGCCGTACCCTTCGTCATACCCGCGGCCTTCTCAGCGTCACTTGAGGATGCGGGAGCCGCGGACTGTGCCACGGCCTCGTCGGTGCCGGAGTCCTCGCCGTGCTTGTCGAGGCCGAGGACCGGAACCTGACCGGTCACCGTGCGCAGCATGGCCGCTTCAGCGCCGGTGGGGGCCACCGCCGGGAAGAAATCCATGATCGAGACGCGCGGCGGAACCATCGTCGGAGTCGGGCGGATTTCATCCTCGAGGCGCATCTCCTCGGCGACCGCGTACCAGCCGGGGTGGATAGCCGGCTCGTCGGGTCCCTCCGTCTCCGCGGCCTCCTCAGGCTCATCGGCGGGCTTGTCGGGTTCCTGCGCGGGCACTTCCGGCTGCACCGGTTGTTCGGGCTGCGCAGGCGCTTCCGGCTCCTCCGCGGTCGTGGCCGCGGCTGACTGTGCCAGCGCTTCCTGCTGTGCCGGGGTCGCCGGGGTGGTCGGCTGCGCAGGCTGAGCAGGAACTGGAGCCTGCACGGGCGTGACCGGCTTGTCCAAGGAAGTTTCCTCCTTCGACGCCGCCATCTCAGCGGGGGTCGGCGCGGGCGGCGGCACAAGCGCAGGCCTGCCGGCGTACACCATGTTCGTGGTGACGGGGTTCTCGGCGCGCTCGACCGACGCTTCGTCGCCCTGTTTCACGGACGTTTCACGAGCCTCGACGGGAGCAGTCGCCTGTTCCTTCTCGTTCGAAGGGGCCGCGGCGTCGGTGTCATCGTCCGTATCGGACGAGGCCGTGGCGTCCTCGGGTTCATCTCCGTCGGCCGGCGCGGCAGCGGTTTCCGTTGCGGCGTCGTCAGCAGTCTCAGGTTCCTCGGAAGCGGGACCCTCGACCGGAGTGTCATCCGACGTCGCGGTCTCCGTTTCCTGCGCAGGAGCAGCCTGCTTGGCCTCGGAGGTCTCGTCGGCGTCATTCTCGGTCGACGCGGTGTCACCGGACGCTTCAGCGGCGGACTCGGCCTGCTCATCGGCAGGTTTGACCTCAGTGGGTTCGTCCTTCTCATCCCTGGCGGATTCCTCGGAGGCGGTCGCCGCCTCGTCGGAATCGGACTCTGCAGGAGCGGACTCGCTCGTATCTGCTTCACTCACGACGGATTCGGCTGCGGCGGACTCGGCCTGCCCGTCTGCGAACTTGGCCTGCTTATCGGCAGGTTCAGCCACGGCGGGAGCTTCACCCTGCGCAGCGTCGGATTCCTCGGTCTCGACGACCGCCGCCTCCACGGTTGCGGCCTCATCAGTCGCGGCAGGGGCCTCGGACTGAGCCTCAGCTTCCTTTTCCTGATCGTCTTTGGCCTGATCTGCTTCAGCCTGACCAGCGTCAGCGGGGGTTTCAGCAATCTCCGAAGCGGACTGTTCGGATGCCTCGGGAGCGGCCTGCGTAGCCTCGGCGGGAGCCACAGCCTCGGCAGGATCGACCGTTTCGGCAGACTGAGATTCCTCACCAGCGGCTTCGGTCAGCTTAGCGGCAGAGTCAGCCGATGAGGACTGGTTCTGCGCTTTCTTGGTCGCCTCAACGGAGGTAGAACTCGGCTTGTCGGGACCGGACTTCGCTGTGGCAGCGGATTCGGGCACCTCGGCCTCGGGAACGGGAGGCGCAGCGACGGGGGCCTCGGGGGCCGGAGGCATGGAAGCCTCATGAGCCTCGACAGGTTCGACCCCGACGGCAGCCAGCGCGGTGGTCGCCTCAGTATCCTTAGCCTCGGCCTCGGCTGCATGGCGGCACTCACGGGCCTCGCGGCGATCCTGAACGCGGCGAGAGTTGGCCTCGCGCTCAGCGAAAACCTCCTCGCCAGGGCCGGACAAGGCTGCGGCACGCTCGTCGGCATCAGCCGAACCGGAGAAGAGACGCTCCCCACGACCGACGGATGTGGTCGTCAGGCTCTCGGTGACCTGCGGGTTCCTGTTACTTGCGGCCTCGATGATCTTGCGCAGCGCGGACTTGGAGATCACCTGAGTCTCGTCGGGAGCGGGTCCCTGTCCCTCGGCCATTTCTCGCTGACGATCAGCCATCGCACGGCGTCGAATCCGCTTTGCCTTGCGGCGTGCGGCAACCATGCGTGCGGCGTGCGCCGCGTCCTTGGGCTGCTCGCGAACGGCCCCCTCAGGGCGGACCGACGAGGCCGCACCACCCAGGGCGGAATCCTGAGACGAGCGCCGTGCCCCACCCGTGTGGGAGGACGACGCGCCCGTCGCGGCCACGGCCTCGTTCGTTCCGGAGATCCCAGCGAGCTCGGCAGCCAAGCGCGCGATGCGTTCACGACTCATGTCTTTTTCGACGGTCACGGTCGCGCGAGGCTCGATGTGCTGGACGGGGCGAGCCCACGGCTCTTCGGCGACGATCCACGCGATGAGGTGCTCGCGCAGGTAAGCGCGCAGGTCATTGAGGTTTCCGGAGTTCGTCGCGGACACGAGAACGCGCACGGTGATGGTCTGCGCATCCGAGTCGGTGATCTGCACAGCCCACGTGCGGCCGTCCCACAGGTCGGTGGCAGCCAGGAGCTTCTCGACCTTCGCGCGGATCAGAGTCATGGGGGCGGACCAATCGAGCTTAAGCTCGACCGTGCCCAGCTGGGCGGCAGCGCGGCGCGTCCAGTTCTCGAAGGGAGTCTGCGTGAAGTAGCGGCAGGGGATGATGAGACGGCGCTCATCCCAGATGCGCACGACCACATAGGAGAGCGTAATCTCCTCGACAGAACCAGTCTCCTGCTTGTCGCTGGCGATAACGACGTCGCCCATGCGGATCGCGTCGGTGAAGGCCAACTGCAGTCCGGCGAAAACGTTACCGAGGGTCTGCTGGGCAGCGAGACCGAAGATCACGGAAATAACACCCGCGGAGGCCAGGACGGTTGTCATGACCTGGCGGGCGGCGTCGAAGGTTCCGATCATAGCAACCGTGCCAACAAGGAGGATGATCACCTGAACCAAACGGCGCAGAACCTGGGCGCGGGTCTCGAAGCGGCGCGAACGGCCTCGGTCGGCGGCCTGTCGGGCCTTCGCGGCGTCTTCGAAGACCCACGCGGCGGCGTAGCCCATCCACGTCATGCAGGCCAAGCCCGCGATGAGGAGCAGGTGCATGAGGAACGTCGTGACCGATGAGCCACCCCAGTCAGTGAGGCGGGGGTCCACGAGCGCGATCCCGAGTCCGACCCACGCGCCCCACGTGGCGAGCGCGAAGTGAGCGGGGCCGCGCACGCGACCCAGGACCGACGAGGCCATGGCAGATTTCGCACACGCCTTACGCGCCAGGACGGACACAATGATCGAGGCGATCAGGCCCAGGACGGCACCAATGATGGGGCCGAGGAACAGGAGGGTTAGGTCGATGGTGGTATCCACGGCTGCCTCCGCGCCAGATTGCGAGTCAGCGGCGGCGCGCGCGAGCGCGCCTGAGGTTTGGGTTGAGATTTGAGTGAGGGCACCGAGTGCTGGTGTCAGAGTCATGCATTAAGGGTAGGCCGGGTAGCTGATGAAATCCTGTGAATTCTGCACAATTACAATGTTTTTTAGTAACGTGTTATGCATCACGCTTTTTCGTTTTGACGTATTGACGGACGTCTGCCTAAGATACATCCTGTCTTCGGACGCCAGTTCGACGGCCAAAAGGCCCCCATCGTCTAGCGGCCTAGGACACCGCCCTTTCACGGCGGCGACACGGGTTCGAATCCCGTTGGGGGTACCAGCCGGTCGCACATGTGAACGGCACAACTTAATAGGTCTTACCTATTGTAAGGCCCCGTAGCGCAGTTGGTTAGCGCGCCGCCCTGTCACGGCGGAGGTCGCGGGTTCAAGTCCCGTCGGGGTCGCCGACCAGACCGAATCGGTTCAGGTCATGGCTCTGTAGCTCAGTTGGTAGAGCGTTCGACTGAAAATCGAAAGGTCACCGGATCGACGCCGGTCGGAGCCACCAGCAAGCCCCGAAGCATTAGCTTCGGGGATTTTTGGTTTTACGGCGCGCAGCGATGCCTGAGATACGTATCACGTTCTCTTTCCTCTCTTACTTCACCCACCGACTGCCCGCACATCTCTCAAACGTATCTGAGGGGCGATCGTGGAAGATGCACCTAGTGTGACGTTGAACAAACTATATTTCTCGGTGCATGTCTCCCCCGCCCGCCTCATGCGAACAACCCCACGTGAGTGGGGGCGATATCTCAAGGACGATTAGCGACCGATTTCCCGCTGATCTTCCCCGCGTGGGCATGGAAAACGATCTGTTGGATTGGGGTTCTGCATGGCACAGGGTTCATCCCCGCTCACGCAGGGAAAACGAGACGTGCGCCCCCGAAAGATGCCCGCCGTACGGCCCATCTCCGCTCACGCGGGGAAAACACATAATGCGACGAGGGGTGGCCCACCTGCCCGGGGATCACTCCCAGGTGGGCTGGCTGCCACCCTCATGCGTACCGTGCCACTATTCCGAGAAGGACTCATCCCTGCTTACGCGGGGAACACACCGTCTGATCTGTGCAAACATCACACAGCTCAGGCAGATTATGGAAGCGCAGTTGAACGCTTGCCCCTAAGCTACTCCTTCTATCGCACTCCTACAACCAAGGAAGCACAACTAGAAAGTCTAGTCAGACACAGATACGAGCGACCACAAGCACATCAGACATTCAACCAATGAAAGCAGCTTCCACAGCGCTCAGAAAATTAGTTCCTAGGATACTAGTTCGTCGGATCATCCAGGTATTTGGATCCGTTCCACTCACTAAATTCACCGCTATCATCATAGTTATACTGCAGAATCGATCAGAACTACCGTTGTACTCTTCTAAGCAGCCTCACTTTGGCACACCAATGCACAGCTCGCCATCGCTGGGAATCAATCACCAATCCCCTTTGATATACTGCCCACACCCGACGCTATCATCCAGGAGGGCTGGGAATCAATCACCAATCCCCTTTGATATACTGACGGCGCGGCGTATAGTCTGCCACGTGTGCTGGGAATCAATCACCAATCCCCTTTGATATACTGCAGGCCCTCAGCGTCGCAGGCGTGGCCAGCTGGGAATCAATCACCAATCCCCTTTGATATACTGGCGATCGCCGCCGGCTTCTGCCTCGAACGCTGGGAATCAATCACCAATCCCCTTTGATATACTGCTGGTTCGCGGTGAGCCATATAGCCTTGGCTGGGAATCAATCACCAATCCCCTTTGATATACTGGAAGCCACCGCGACCGTGAAGGCCGCCGGCTGGGAATCAATCACCAATCCCCTTTGATATACTGTCCCCCTGCCCGTTGTGCAGCGCCGCATGCTGGGAATCAATCACCAATCCCCTTTGATATACTGGCGAGAGCGACGCCCACCTGTCCGACCAGCTGGGAATCAATCACCAATCCCCTTTGATATACTACGATCCAGGCGGCTCAGAATCGCGCGGAGCTGGGAATCAATCACCAATCCCCTTTGATATACTGAGGCTTGTCGCCGCCGTGCTGACGATACGCTGGGAATCAATCACCAATCCCCTTTGATATAC
>NZ_CAJPJE010000025.1:0-28916 GCF_905369875.1 Actinomyces sp. ICM47 | reverse complement strand
CGACGATGCCCGTGGGGATGTGGGTCATGCGCACGGCCGAGTCGGTCGTATTCACGGCCTGACCGCCGGGGCCCGAGGAACGGAAGACGTCCACCTTCAGCTCGGACTCGGGAATCTCGATGTGGTCCGTGGTCTCGATCAGGGGGATGACCTCGACGGCCGCGAAAGACGTCTGGCGGCGGCCCTGGTTATCGAAGGGGCTGATGCGCACGAGGCGGTGGGTGCCTGCCTCGACGCTCAGCGTGCCGTACGCGTAGGGGGCCTGGACTTCGAATGTCGCCGACTTCAGACCGGCTTCTTCCGCGTAAGAGGTGTCCATGACCTTGGTCGGGTAGCCGTGGCGCTCTGCCCAGCGCAGATACATGCGCAGGAGGATCTCGGCGAAGTCGGCGGCGTCCACGCCGCCCGCGCCGCTTCGGATCGTAATGACGGCGTTGCGCTCGTCGTACTCGCCGTCCAGCAGCGTGCGGATCTCCAGGTCGGACAGGTCCTTATGCAGCTTCTCCAGGTCAGCCTCGGCCTCCGCCAGGATGTCAGCGCCCTCGTCGGGATCCTCGGCGGCCATTTCCACCATGGCCTCAAGGTCATCAATGCGCTCGCTCATCTGCGTGACGCGATCAAGCTCGCTCTGGCGGTGGCTCAGCGCGCTGGTGACAGCCTGCGCGGCGCTCGGGTCGTCCCACAGGTCGGGGGCGGCTGCCTTCTCGTTCAGCTCGGCGATCTGTGCGCGCAGCTTGTCCGGCTGCACGACAGCGAGGATGTTCTCCATCGTGGTGCGCAGGGACGGGATCTCTTCAGAAAATTCAATGGCCACACACCCAGGGTAGCCGATTCGTGCCCTCACCAGGGGCGCGAGGAGTGGTCGGTGTCGGGCGTTTCGCAGACCGGGCCACAGATCCAGGCCAGAATAGCGGTGCCCCGACGCCGCGAGGACGCCGGGGCACTGACAGGAATGGGATCAGATGAGACCCATCGCGACCATCGCGTCGGCCACCTTACGGAAGCCCGCCAGGTTCGCGCCGGCAACGTAGTCGCCAGCCACGCCGTATTCCTCGGCGGTGGCGACAGTGTTCGCGTGGATGTCAACCATGATCTGGTGGAGCTTCGCGTCGGTCTCCTCGAAGGGCCACTGGGTGCGGCCGGAGTTCTGCTGCATCTCGAGGCCGGAGGTGGCCACGCCACCCGCGTTGGAGGCCTTGCCGGGGGCGTAGGCCACGCCCGCGGCCTGCAGGGCCTCGATTGCGTCAGGGGTGGTGGGCATGTTCGCACCCTCGGCGACCAGCTGGACACCGTTCTTGATGAGGCTCTGAACGCCGGACAGCGGCAGCTCGTTCTGGGTGGCGCACGGCAGGGCGACGTCACAGGGAACGTCCCAGATGGAGCCGTCAGCCACGAAGGTGGCGCTGGGACGCTCGGCCGCGTAGTCGGAGACGCGTCCACGACGCACCTCCTTGACGTCCTTAAGCAGCGCAACGTCGATGCCAGCCTCGTCCACGACGTAGCCGGAGGAGTCAGACACTGCCACGACGGTCGCGCCCAGCTGCTGGGCCTTCTCGGTCGCGTAGATCGCAACGTTGCCGGAGCCAGAGACGACGACGCGCTTACCGTCGAAGCTGGTGCCCTTGGCGGCCAGCATTTCGGCGGCGAAGTAGACGAGGCCGTAGCCGGTGGCCTCGGTACGTGCGAAGGAACCGCCCCACGTCAGGCCCTTACCGGTCAGGACGCCCGCATCGAAGCGGTTCTTGAGGCGCTTGTACTGGCCGAACATGTAGCCGATCTCGCGGCCGCCCACGCCGATGTCACCGGCGGGCACGTCCGTGTCGGGGCCGATGTGGCGGGAGAGTTCAGTCATAAAGGACTGGCAGAAGCGCATGACTTCGGCATCGGACTTGCCCTTGGGGTCGAAGTCCGCGCCGCCCTTGGCACCGCCCATGGGCAGGCCGGTCAGGGCGTTCTTGAAGATCTGCTCAAAGCCGAGGAACTTGATGATCGACAGATTCACGGAGGGGTGGAAGCGCAGGCCGCCCTTGTAGGGGCCGAGAGCGGAGTTGAACTGGACGCGGAAGCCGCGGTTCACGTGGATGTTGCCCAAATCGTCGGCCCACGGGACGCGGAACTGGAGCTGGCGCTCGGGTTCGACGATGCGGTCGATGATGGCCAGGTCGGCGTACTCGGGGTGACGCTCAGCCAGCGGGGCGATCGTGAGGAGGACCTCGTAGACGGCCTGGTGGAACTCAGCCTGGGCGGGGTCACGGCGCTGGACAGATTCGAAAACGGAAGCCAGTGCAGGGTTAAGTCGCGATGTATCAAAGCTGCTCATGGCCCAAAGTTTACGCTTCGTTTACTCAGGCGCTATCAGCGTCCCACGATGTGACCGTCGCACAGAACACCTTTTTCGCACAGATTAGAGGCCTCTCATTCGTGCGCTCGATGTCCGCTCAAGCTCAGGAATGACCACTCCGCGCAAGGCCGGAGGCACCAGGGACACGCGCGGACGAGCCTTGACACTCACCTCGACTTCCCCTCCCTGAACGCTCACTCTCGTCACCACCACGCCCTCCCCCACGCGGCACGTCGTCGTCGCCATGGCACCAAGCGCCACGTCAACGCGAGAGGCTGCCCCGGCCTCGTCCGTGCCCGAGGTCTGCCCCACCAGGACCGACGACGCAGACGCTCCGCCCACCCCGGCACCGGCCAGCGCATCCGCGCACGAGACCAAGCGCCGGTCCTGCATCGCGACCTGCGTCAGCGCCAGCGTCACGAACAACAGCAGGCACACGAAGGCGCAGCCCGCGCACATGAGGATTCCGACGCGCCCCTCCTCACCCACCGGAGACCACCTCCCGCACGGGCGCGCTGGCACTCGAGGAGACATCCACGCCAACACCGCCGAGCCACGCGGGCAGGAAAGGCAGCGGAACGCGCACCGAGACACTGACCTCAACCATGCCGTCAGCGCTGCCGCACGCCCCGCACATGGACGACATCGAGGGGGAGGAACCCACGCCGAAGTCCTCGGCAATAAGGGCGACCGCGTGCTCGGCGTCCGCCTGGCGCTCGACATCCTCAGCGAGGATGCGCGCTGCCTCACGCGCACCCGCATCCGCCGCCATCGCCCCCGCGCTGACCTGGCCGACCGCCAAGACGATGTAGAGAACCGGGATCACGAGGACGACCAGGATTCCCAGGAATTCAACGCTGGCGTCCCCGCGCTCGCTCACGGCCCCTCCACGAGGCTGCGACCGTGTACCGTCAGCCAGCGCGGCCCAAGCCCGCTCACGAGCGGCAGGCGCGTGCGCACGGTGACGACGAGAATGTCTGTGCCCGCGTCGGACTCGCGGGTCACCGAAATCTCGCGGTCGCGCGAGGCCCCCACGAGGGAATCCAACAGCTCGCCCGTGCGTTTGGCCGCCTCATCCTCGTCTCCACCCAGCAGACCGCCGCGGCGCGCACCCTCAGATGCAGCGCTCACACTCATCGTGCGCACGTACGACGCGAAGGTCACTTGGACGAGCAGGAGTATGACGAGAACCACGAGGCCTTGGACGAGGACCGTGGAGACGACCTCGGAGCCGCGTTCGTCGCCGTCAAATGCCCGCAACGGAGTCCATCGCACGGTTGAAGATCTCGACGAGACGTTCTGAGGCGACGCCCCAGATGACGACGACCAGGGCAGCGGTCATGAGCGTAATGAGCACCCAGCCGGGCACATCCCCGCGCTCCCCGAGCGGCTGGCGCTTGCGTAACCACTTCTTCATGGTGTGTTCCTTTCGTGTCTGCTTCATTTACGGGGTGAAATCCAGGGCGATGAGGCCCGGATAGAGGGCAAAGATGACGGTGACCGGCAGAATGAGGAAGACGACGGGCAGGAGCATCGCAATCTCGCGTCGCCCGCCTTCCTCCATGAGGGCCGCGAGAGAGCGTTCGCGCTGGTCGCGCGCCTGGTCGTGCAGGACCGAGGCCAGGGGTGAGCCGCGCTCGATGGCCGTGGTCAGCGTACGGGCCAGGCGCGTGAGTGCCGGCGAGTCGGTGCGATCAACCATCTCGGCGAGCGCCCGCACCGAGGGCATGCCGTTACGGATGTGTCCCGCCGTGAGCCCGAGTTCCATCCCCAGGGGTCCTCCCGCGCACCCTGCGACGCGCTCGATGGCGGCAGGGATCGACTCTCCCGCGGCGACCGCGAGCGCCAGCAGCTCCGAGCAGTCGGGGACGGCAGCATCGATGGCGCGTTGGCGGCGGTTTGCGGTCAGCGTGAGGTAGCGGTCCATGCCTGCGACGCCGAGTAGGGTGCCGACGAGGGCACAGACGACAAGCGGGATGATCGACGCGCGCAGCGAAGCGGTCGAGCGGGCTGTGAGGACGAGGCAAGCGCCGATGAGTCCGGCGATTGCGGCGGCGGCTTGACGCAGGCGGAACACGGACACCTCGGGGGCTGCCCCGGCCAAAATGAGTCGGCGGGCGACGGATTCGCTGGTGGATCCCAGGGAGTCCAGGGCCGAGGCTCCCATGCGCCTGAGCCATCGGGTGATCTCGGGTGTGGTGTCCTCTTGGACACGTCCTTGGGCGACGCGGGCGGCGAAGGAGAGGTGGCGCGTGGCCAGGGATCGCACGATGAGGGTGACGCCGCCGACGGCGAGGCATGCGACGATGACGTCGAAGGCGAGCAAGATCCAGGGACTCATGACGTGCCTCCCAGGTTTCGAGGATCGGTGCTCAGGCGTCCGATGGCTTTCATGAGGAGGTAGGCGATGACGCATGCGCCGGCACCGCCGAAGAGGACTGCAATTCCTCCGGGCGAGTTCCATACGTGGGCGCTGGTACCCCCGCCGGAGAGCAGAAGCAGGACGATCCAGGGGGCGGCCAGCCCCAGTCGGGCCGCGCCCACGGTCCAGGACTGGCGGGCCTCGAGTTCTCCTCGTACGCGCGCGTCCTCGCGCAGGAAGGTGGCCAGGTCTTGGAGGAGGCGGGTCAGGTCGGCACCGCCGACGGATCGGGCGACGCGCAGGGCCTCGACGATGCGGTCAGCAACCGGGTCAGCGACTGTCTCTTTCATCTTGTCCAGGGCGAGTTCATAGCGCCCGTTAGCGCTGTAGTCGCGCGAGAATGCTTCGAAGGCGAAACGAACGGGGTCGGGTCCCTCGTCGGCGAGGTCGCACAGGACCTGGGGCAGAGAGGTTCCGGCACGCACGCCGGAGACCATGGCGTCGATGACCTCGGGCCAGGCGGCGCGCACGGTCTTGGCGCGACCAGCCACGCGGGAGACGACCCACGCGTAGGGCAGGAAGGCCACGCCGATGGAGACGATGAGGGCGACCGGCCAGGCTCCCGTCGCAAGCAGAACGGAGAGGGCAACGACCACGCCGAGGCCGAAGCTGACCGCGATGAGTCGCACGGCATTGAGTCCGGGGACGCGGGCGCGCGCCACATCGTCGGAGAGGCGCTTCCACGGCCCCCAGGGCGAGCGTTTCGGTGGCGGGGTGAACCACGGGGACAGGGCCATGACAAGGCCGATCCCGAAGATAAGTCCACACACGATGGCGATCACAGCGTCCCCCAATCCAGCAGAGAGGCCAGGTCGAAGCCCGCAGCAGCGAAGCGATCATGCAGGTCGAGGGAACCCGTGCCTCGTTCGCAGCGGCCACCGTCGTAGGTGAAGAGCGAGGCCGTCTCGATCCGGTTGCCTTCGACCCGCCCGGGCACGGCGAGCACCTCGGAGACGTAGCGCTGTCCGTCCCGGCTGCGCTCAACGTGGCACACGAGGTCGATGGACGAGTCCAGGGTCGGGGTCACGAATCCCGTCGTGACGTTCTCACCGGCCAGGAGAGGCAGAATCGAGAGCTTGTCGAGGGCCTCGCGCGCCGAGTTCGCGTGCACAGTTGCCATACCGGGCACGCCCGCGTTGAGGGCCACGAGGAGGTCAAGGGCTTCGGGGCCTCGTACCTCGCCGACGATCAGGTACTCGGGGCGTATACGCAGGGATTCGCGTACGAGGTCTCGCAGCGTGATCTCGCCCGTGCCCTCGGCGGCCGCAGGGCGTGTCTGCATGGCCACGTGGTCCCAGTTGGCCAGGCCCAGTTCGAACACCTCCTCGCAGGAGATGACGCGCCGCGAACGCGGCAGCTCACCGGCGAGCGCGCGCAGGAGCGTCGTTTTGCCAGCCTGCGTGCCGCCCGAGACTAGGACCGACAGTCCAACGCAGACGGCTGCCGCCAGGAAGTCGCGCATCGGCGGGGGCACCATGTCGACGGCCACCAGGTCATCCAGGGTGCGGGCGCGCTGAATGTGCTTACGGATGTTGACGCTCCAGGACTGTCCGGTGACCGGCGGGATGACGACATGCAGGCGCTCTCCCCCGGCAAGCATCGCGTCCACGAAGGGGCTGGACAGGTCGAGACGTCTCCCCGAGTGGTGCAGCATCCGCTCCACGAGGGTGCGCACGTCCTCGTCCGTGAGAATGAGGCTGGTCAGCTCCGCGACCCCGCCGCGGGCCACGAACACGCGGGAGGCCGAATTGATCCAGATTTCCTCCACGCCCGGATCGTCCATGAGGGCCTGAAGGGGGCCGAGGCCGCAGATGTCGTCCATCAGGTCCGCTTCGACCTGCTCGCGCTGAGTAGGGAGCATGTCGGGGGCATGGGTGTCAATGGCGCGGTCAATGAGGGCACGCACGGCCCGGGGATCCCGCGCGGCATCGATGCCGCCCGCTGCCAAACCCTCTCGTACCCGCGCGGCGAGTGCACGCGTGATGGCTTCCATCGCTGAGCCTCCTCGCTCCAAACAGAACCATTGTGTCGAAAGTAACAGGGTTATTCAGGAATGAGCAAACCGCTGTCCCACAATCAGGCGCACACCCGCGCGGGGGGCCACAACCGGGCGGTCGGAGCGATACATTCAGAGAATGACAAGTCCCAAGAGCGCCCTCGAATTGGCCGCGCTGGCTACCTCCGCAATGCCCGGGTTGCGCGTGAGCGCCCTGCGCCCGCCGAGTTACAGCGACGAACTTGCTTCCGTGACCGGCATCGAAGACGTCGCCGGCAACCGCTGGATCGTCACATGCCCCCACGAGGAGGTCTCCGGTCCCGCTCTCGAGGCCACGTCGGGGATTCTGGACCGCCTAGGCCAGGCCTTCGAGCACGACTACATCCCCTTCGACGTGCCGCGACTGGCCGGGCAGGCCAAGATTCGCGGCGGAGGCAGTGTGTACGTGCACCGCGATCCAGGCGGGCGCGCGCCCACGGACGAGGACCTCGACACGGACCTGCTGCTGCCGGCCTCGCTCGGGCGCGCTCTGGCAGCCCTGCACAACCTGCCGCAGACGGTCTTTTCCTCGATTGGACTGCCCACGTACACAGCGATGGAGTGCCGCGACCGTAACCTCGCTCTGCTCGACGAGGCCGCCCGCGAGGTCACGATCTCTCCATCCCTGTGGAACCGTTGGGAGGCCGCCCTCGAGGACGTGTCACTGTGGCGTTTCCCGTCGGCCCCCGTCCACGGCGACATCCAGGAGCGCAGCCTGTCGGTTAATCGCGGATCGGTCGTCGCTATCGGCGGGTGGACCAGCGCGCACGTGGGTGACCCGGCCCTGGATATTGCGTGGATTCAGGCCACCGCCTCCGATGCGTTCCTCGAGCGTTTCTGTGAGACCTATGGACATGAGCGCCGCGCCATCGACCTGCACGTTTTCACGCGAGCTCAGCTCCTTTCCGAGATCGCGCTCGTACGCTGGCTGGTCCACGGCCTGCACGCCGAGGACCAGACCATCGTCGATGACGCCCGCGCGATGCTCACTGACCTGGCCGTCGACCTGAACGGGGAACCCCTGCTGCCCTCGCACGCTGCCGCCATGGGATCCGCCTCCATCAACGAGGCCTTCCGCGCCCCCTCCGAATCAGCGTCGTCCCGCTCGTCCTCCCAGGGTACTGCCTCCAATTCTCGGCCCATCAAGTGGCGGGATCGCGCTGCTCACGCCGCGCAGGACGGACCCGAGACGGGAGCGTCGACGCAGCCCGTTGCGCGCAAGAAATCTGCCGTGGCCCGCAAGCTCGCCGAACGCGAAGTGGACCCGGCTGCGCCGACCGAGCGCCTGCGCCTCGGCCCCGACGGGACGCTTATCTCCTAGGCGATCCGGATGCCGCGACCGCCGCGCATTCCTTGCGAGCGCGCCGGCACACATGCCACGCTCCCACCCATGGGCGCGCCCACCAACATGAAGCGGGGTCCGTCAGGCATCTCAACCTGACGGACCCCGGCCTCGTGCATCAAGGCAGCGGCTGGCCGCTCAGCGCTTCTTCTTGCGCTTCTTCCCCTGAGGGGCGGCCTTATCGTGAGAGGACGACGCCGCCTGAGAGGCACCAGACTCGCCCTGCGAGGACGCACGCCCCTCGAGAACTTCGACGCGACGTTCCAGGCGCTCAACCTGAAGGCGCAGGATCGCGGCCTCCTCAGTGAGGCGGCGACGATCCTCATCCGCTCGCGACAGGTCCACCGAGAAACGCAGGGACAGGAGCAGCAGGACCACGCCCGCCACGAAGAAGCCCAGGTTCAGCGGAACGACGACACCCAGGTGGAACGCCGTCCACTTCAGGATCGGCGGGAACAGGGACAGGAGCGCCGTGAAGAACGCAATCCAGTACCACCACAGGCCGTAGCTTTCCTTCAGACCCGAGTTGCGCATTTTGACGAACACGGTGACCAAGATGATGCCCGCGAAAACCAGTCCGAGCACATAGGTGGGGCTCATGCGTTCTCCTCCTCAGCCTGGGCAATCTTTTCGCCGGGTCGAGTCAACGCGACGGTGAGGGCGAGGGTCGCGCGCACCAGGAACAGCGCCGACTTGATCGGGTTGTGTGACGGCTCACCGCCCGCACGCGGATGCATCTGCACGCCGACCTCACGCACCACCAGGTGGGAGCGGGCTGCGATGACGAGAGCGCCAATCGTGTCACCCAGGTACTCCGCCGGATAGTTGTGTGCGAACAGCGACAGGGCGCGCGGCCCGTAGAGCTTGAAGCCGCTGGTCGTGTCACTCAGGCGGGTATGGCACACGCGCGAGAGGATGACCGAAAACAGGTTCATCGCCCACTTGCGCGGGCCTCGGGCCTGGTAGTCGCCCTTGCCCGCGAAACGCGAGCCGATGACGACGTCGGCGTGCTCACTCGAGGCCGTCTCGATGAGCGTCTCAATCTCCGTCGGGTCGTGCTGGCCGTCCGCATCAAGCTGGCAGGCGTAGTCGTAGCCCATGCGCTGCGCGTACTGGAAGCCAGCGCGCATCGCGCCACCGACACCCAGGTTGAGCGGCAGGTCGAGCACGGCCACGCCAGCCGCGCGCGCAATCGCAGCGGTGGCGTCCGTGGACCCGTCAGACACGACCAGGATGTCCGCGAAGGACGGCTTTTCGACCTTCACGGACTCCAGGACATCTCCCAGCACCGCCTCTTCGTTCCACGCGGGGATGACGATCAGGAGGCGAGAGTTAGCACTCGGGCGCGACACTCAGTTGCCCTCACGGTTGAGGAGCTCGAGCAGGTAGGCTCCGTAACCCGACTTGACCAGAGGCTCGGCGCGCTGGCGCAGGCCCTCGTCGTCAATGAAGCCCATGCGCCACGCGACCTCTTCGGGGGCACCAATCTTCATGCCCTGGCGGGCCTCGACCGTGCGCACGAACGCGGTGGCGTCAGCGAGGGAGTCGAACGTGCCCGTGTCGAGCCACGCGGTGCCGCGCGGGAGGACCTCAACCTTGAGCTTGCCGGCCTCCAGGTAGGCGCGGTTGACGTCGGTGATCTCGTACTCGCCGCGCGCGCTCGGCTTGAGGTTACGGGCGATGTCGACCACGTCGTTGTCGTAGAAGTACAGGCCGGGCACCGCGTAGTTCGACTTGGGCTTCTCGGGCTTCTCCTCGATCGAGAGGGCGTTGAATTCCTCGTCGAACTCGACGACGCCGTACGCACGCGGGTTGGACACGTGGTAGGCGAACACGGCACCACCGTCGGGGTCGACGTGGCGGCGCAGCTGCGCGCCCATGCCGGGGCCGTAGAAGATGTTGTCGCCCAGGACCAGCGCCGCGGCATCGTTGCCAACGTGGTCCGCGCCGAGCACGAAGGCCTGCGCCAGGCCGTTGGGTTCGTGCTGGACGGCGTAGGAGATGTTCACGCCCAGCTGGCTGCCATCACCGAGCAGGCGGTGGAACGACGGCGCGTCGTGCGGCGTGGTGATCACCAGAACGTCGGAGATGCCTGCCAGCATGAGGGTCGACAGCGGGTAGTAGATCATCGGCTTGTCGTAGACGGGGACCAGCTGCTTTGATGTCCCCAGCGTGATCGGGTTCAGTCGGGTGCCGGACCCGCCTGCCAGGATGATGCCTTTCATGTTGCCTCCGCTTCCCGGCGCGTCCTCGTGTGGGTCGCGCATCACTAATAATTATCCCTATGTGACGATATTTTTGCACAACTGTGGCCCCACACACGCCAATGGGACGCAGTACCCCCACTGGTGGTGCGCGGATCGGATAGTATCTTTATGGATTGTTACGTCCGTACGATACCCACGCACATAGAGGAAGAACAATGGCGCCCACTGCTAAGCCCCTGGGGATCACGACTACGCCGATCCCCGGCTTTTTGCGCATCGACCTGACCGTTCACGGCGATAACCGAGGCTGGTTCAAGGAGAACTGGCAACGCGAGAAGATGGTCGCGCTGGGTCTGCCGGACTTCCAGCCGGTGCAGAACAACATCTCTTTCAACGACGAGGTCGGGGTGACCCGGGGCATTCACGCGGAGCCGTGGGACAAGTTCGTCTCGGTCGCGACCGGTCGCGTGTTTGGCGCGTGGGTGGATCTGCGCGAGGGACCCTCGTTCGGCACGGTGTACACGACGATCATTGATCCGAGCGTCGCGGTGTTCGTGCCCAAGGGCGTGGGTAATTCGTATCAGACGCTGGAGCCGAACACGGCGTACACGTACCTGGTGAACGATCACTGGTCCCCGGATGCGAAGTACACGTTCCTGAACCTGGCTGATGAGACGGCGGCCGTGGATTGGCCGATTCCGCTGGAGCGGGCGATTCTGTCGGATAAGGACAAGGCTCACCCGCGCATGGCGGACGTGACGCCTTTCCCTGCGCCCGCCCCCGTGGGTCGCCGCGCGCTTGTGACGGGTGCGAACGGCCAGCTGGGCCGCGAACTCATGCGTGTCCTGCCTGAGGCGGGTTTCACGGTTACGGGCGTGGACCTGCCGGAGGTGTCTATCTCGAACGCCGAGCAGGTGGCCGCCTTGCCGTGGGACGAGATCAACGTGGTCATTAACGCGGCCGCGTGGACGAACGTGGACGGCGCGGAGACCCCGGAGGGTCGCCGCTCGACGTGGGAGGCCAACGCGACGGGTCCGGCGGTTCTGGCTCGCGAGGCGACGGCGCACGGCGCGACGCTCGTGCACATTTCGACGGAGTACGTCTTCGATGGCACCCAGGAGGTGCACGTCGAGGACGAGGCCCCCTCCCCCTTGAGCGCGTACGGCCAGTCGAAGGCGGGCGGCGACGCGGCGGTGGCCTCGACCCCGAAGCATTACATCGTGCGCACGTCTTGGGTCGTGGGCGACGGTAAGAACTTCATCAAGACCATGGCGTCCCTGGCGGATCGCGGTATCTCCCCGTCGGTTGTGTCGGACCAGGTGGGCCGCCTGACCTTCACCGCCGACCTGGCGCAGGGAATTATTCACCTGCTGACGAATGAGGCTCCCTACGGCGTCTACAACCTGTCGGGCGAGGGGCCGGTCATGAGCTGGGCGCAGGTCGCTAAGCGCGTCTTCGAACTGTGCGGCCGCGACCCCGAGGATGTCGCGGAGGTGACCACGGAGGAGTACTTCGCGGGCCGCGAGGCTGCGCCTCGTCCTCTGTCCTCGACGCTGGACCTGTCGAAGATCGAGGCCACGGGCTTCACGCCTGCGGATTCCTCGCAGCGCATCGACACCTACGTGGCGTCGCTGCGCAGCTGATTGCGTGGTTCGGCCCCGGGCGTTTCGTTCTCGCGAGCGCCCGGGGCCTTGCTGTACCTGCGTTCGTTGTGTGCTCTTTCTGTGTGCCTCGGGGTGGCTCGCGGCAATCTCGGGGATTCGCGACGACGAGGCCGTGGTTGGGTCACCGGGGCGCGCACGCGGATAGGTAACGCGCACGTGGATAGGTAACGAACACGCGGATAGGTAACGAACACGCGGATAGGTAACGAACACGCGGATAGCTTATTAACCTATCCGCAAGCGCATAACCTATCCGTCTGCGAACAACCTATCCGCGAAAGCACGGGATAGCAGCACTCCACCCGGCTGATGCCGCGATCCGCACACGGCAACAACACCGCCCACCTTATGGTGCTCCATGCTTTCTGACGAACGGAAACCTTCAAGTTCACGCTCGTTCAGGCGCTTGAGTCTTAATGCACCTTATGGCGCTCCATGCTTTCTGACCAAGGCTTTCATGCAGTTCCCCACCAAGATGGCCGACGGGTCTTAATGCACCTTATAGCCCTCGGCGCTTTCTGACCAGGCCTGATTGACTGGTTGGTGCCCCGTGGATGACTGCGGGTCTTAATGCACCTTATGGCGCTCCGTACTTTCTGACCGCGGCGTTTGCAACACCGGCAGCAATCGCGGTCAGCGGTCTTAATGCACCTTACGGCGCTCCGCGCTTTCTGACCACTTGGAGAACATCTGCATGGGTGAACTGCGAGCCATGTCTTAATGCACCTTATGGCGCTCCGTGCTTTCTGACGGGGCCTGGCATGTCACACGCGACGGCACGGTCAATATGTCTTAATGCACCTTATGGTACTCCGTGCTTTCTGACGGAACCCCGGTCCCCGTCGCGATCTACTCCACCAAGTCTTAATGCACCTTATGGCGCTCCGTGCTTTCTGACGTAGGAAGAAAGAAGGAAATGAGGTGGCCGCGTGATCGTCTTAATGCACCTTATGGCGCTCCGTGCTTTCTGACATCGGTCAGCAGGAGCGCGCTAAGTTTGCGTTCTCCTAGTCTTAATGCACCTTATGGCGCTCCATGCTTTCTGACTACCAGATCGAGCACGCGGGCTACGCGTCTCAGGACGGGTCTTAATGCACCTTATGGCACTCCGCGCTTTCTGACCAAGATCCAGACCAAGGCCGGACGCAAGATGTCTGAAACGTCTTAATGCACCTTATGGCGCTCCGTGCTTTCTGACTTCTGAGGTCTCCCTCCCTGGCAACAATGATAAAGCCAAGTCTTAATGCACCTTATGGCGCTCCGCACTTTCTGACGTCCAACATGTTCGAGAATATGATTGTGCGCCGCAATCGCCTTAATGCACCTTATGACGCTCCATACTTTCTGACCGTCGTGTCAAACGGCGGCGACCAGGACAACATTCTGACAATGTCTTAATGCACCTTATGGCACTCCGTGCTTTCTGACCACCAGCGCTCACTCCGCAAGCTCACGCGGAAAAATGTCTTAATGCACCTTATGGCGCTCCATGCTTTCTGACTGCGTATTAGAGAATGGGCTGAGCGTGAAGGTTTCCACGTCTTAATGCACCTTATGGCGCTCCATGCTTTCTGACGTGGTACCCCGATGCAGCTCAAGGTGTCAGGCATCGTGGTCTTAATGCACCTTATGGCGCTCCATGCTTTCTGACCAGCCTGATCACCCTCGAAGGAATCCCCGCATGACACGTCTTAATGCACCTTATGGCGCTCCATGCTTTCTGACAGCCCGGCGTGTCGCACCTGCTGTGACCAGGGGAAACGACACCTCGGATCGCCAGGGGTCGAAAAAGCACGAATCCGACCCGCATGCACGACGTCAGATTAGCAGACTTTTCGTTGCAATACGGCGCATCGCCACCGATGGCCAACAACACTCGTCCCGCCCCGGAAACTCACGCTCGCGCCGGCGTGTCGCGCCACTCCACGCATGCACCACGCCACACGCCAAGCAGCTGACTAACCTCACCCATGCCCGAATGCCGCCCACATGCCCGATCCCACACACAGAGGCCGGGACCCACCGCGCTGTGCAGCGCGACGGACCCCGGCCTCGTGACAGAGCATGAACCCCTAGAAGTACGCGTTCAGCATAGACACCAGGTCGTAGCCGTACCCGCGGGCGGCCGCCCAGCCGGTGTGGTTCGGGTTCTCCTGGATGCCCAGGTACTCGACCACGGGGGCCGCACCCTTACGCACGTAGGAGAAGCGCGGATCCACGACCGGGTAGGCCAGCGAATCGGCGGACGCGGACGGGTCCGCGTAGGCGCGCAGGTGCTGAACCTGAGCGCGGATGCCGGTGCGCACGTCCGGGAAGTCTGCTCCCGCAGCGCCGCCGCCAACAGCGCCGATGCCGGCGAAGTTGAACTGATCGACCTTGACGTCGCCGCCGTACTGCAGCCAGCCGGTCTCCTTCATGGACTGGACGAACACCAGCTCGGGGGACACGCCCTCGGCCACGGCCTCGTCGTAGACGATGCCCGCGAACTCGCGGATCGTGCTCGCGCCGCCATCAGCCAGCTCCGACGGGTAGGGGCGGCCCGCATCGTTCCACGCGGCGACCATGTCATCGACAACCTCGGAGCGCGAGGCCATGGGCGCGGTCATGATGAGGCGCTGGCCCTCCGCGTTCGTCACCGCGTCACGCGAGCCGGATTGGGAGTCGGCATTCGCGGCGGGAGCGCCGCTGCCGTCCGTGTAGCCCAGCCACGCGCCGGAGGAGGCGAAGGAAGACTCGCGGCCCTCAACGGTCTTCGTGCCGGTCGCCATGGCACCCGAGGCCGGGTCCAACCAGTACCAGGAGTTGCCCGACTTGAGCCAACCGGTGCTCATGACGCCCGAGCTGTTCATGTGGAACCAGTCGGCCCCGACCTTGACCCAGCCGGTCTTCATGATGCCTTCACCGTCGAGGTAGTACCACTTGCCGCCATCGAGCAGCCAGCCTGTGGCCATCACGCCGTTGGCGCGCATGTAGTACCACTCTCGGTCGTCCTCGGTCAGCTGCCAGCCGGTGAGCATACGACCGTCATCCTCGAAGAGGTACCAGTCATTGCCGATATTCGTCCATCCAACAGCCATCGCGCCGGAATTGTCCAGCCAGAACCAGCTGCCGCGGTAAGAGAGCCAGCCGGTAACCATGGTGCCCTGGCCATCCAGGTAGTACCAGGAGCGACCGTCCTTGACCCAGCCGGTGGCCATGTCGCCCTGGGGACGCAAGTAGTGCCACTTGCCGTTGTCCTTCTTCCAGCCCGTCACCATCGCGGTTGACTCGTCGAAGAAGTATCGGCGTCCGTTGATGGTGGACCATCCGCGGATCGTGCGGCCGTCAGAGTCCGCCCAGTACCAGCGACCGCCCGCCGAGAACCAACCGGTCTTAGCCTTGCCGTCGCGCACGAAGCGCCACGAGTCACCTGACTTCTCCCACGTGCCCTTGCTCAGGCCGTAGGTCTGAGCAATGCCGGTCGCGTCAGCGACACCGAGGGAGCGAACGAACGCGGGGTCGTGCAGTTTCTGCGCGTCCGACGAGGACGTCACGAAGGCGTGCTCGACGATGATGCCGGGCATGTTTTCCTCGCGCGCCTGACGAATGATCGCGTAGTAGTCGCCCGTGGATCCGTCCGGGTAGTCGTAGTACTCGTTGTCGCGGGTCTTGATGCCGCGGTCCGCGAGGCCCAGCGCGGTGAGCTGGTTTTGGATGTTGCTGGACAGCGTCCGGCCCTGCGTGTGGGTCCAGTAGTTGTAGGACGAGGAATTGCCGTACCAGACTTCCGCGCCGTGCGCGATGGGCGAGGCGGAGTTGAAGTGGATCGACACGAGCGCATCAGCGTCGGCGGCTGCTGCCGTATCGACGCGGCTCGACAGGTCGGTGCTGAGGTTTTCGGACGGACGAACGTCCGTCTCGCGAGTCATGACGACGGTGACGCCGTCGTAGGACTCGAGTTCTTCTTTGAGAGCCAGGGAGACCGCGAGGGTCAGGTCCTTTTCTCGCAGGCCGTTGGCGACTGCGCCAGGGTCGGAACCCCCATGCCCGGGGTCGATGGCGATGATAATGCCGTTGGCCGCGTGCGCGGGCGGCACCAGGGCCGCGACGGCAGCGCCGAGCGCCAGGGCAAGCCCGGCTGCGAGTGTCCTCCACGGAGATCGCATAGTCATCCTTCAGGTTGCTAATGTGACACTCGGGATTGTAGTTACTTATGTTGTAACTGTAAATGTGAAAAGGGATGCACAGATGGACTGACATGAACCGCATCCATACTTTTGCTTGTTATGAGACACGGTCGTCGCGCTGCCACGCCCTCGTGTAAGGGGCACTGGAACGAGGCCCGGGCCGGGTCGCGCTCGTCCAGCGAGGACAACGGCACCCGAGGCAGCGCACGCGCCTCACCGTTGAAGCACGCTGCGCGTGCGACAGCACCCCAATCCGCAGAAGGCCGACTTCAGAGGGCTGATCGCACCGTCGCAGCCGCCGCCCGCGAGGACGCGTCGACGGAACGATTCTCACGCACCCAGGCGCGCGCCTGTTCAGCCCCCACCCAGTGCACGGAATCGGAGGCGAAGGCCACCATGGCCTCGGCGACCTGAGAGGGGTCGAGGGCACACACCACCCCGAGTCCGCCCTCACGCACATCGCGCGCGGCCTGCCCGGGTCCGGCGTAGATGACGGGCGTTCCCTGCGCCAGGGAGGCCAGGATCTTCGTCGGGTAGGCGTAGTCGTAGCCGCCCGGGCGCAGCGATGCCAGTGTGGCGGTGGCGCGAGCCATCCACCGGTCGGCCTCGTCGGCGCTGACGGCGGGCAGCAATCTCACCCCCGCGACGCCTCGGGCGCGCGCGGCCAGGTCCTCCCAGCCACTCCCCTGCCCGACGAACACGAGGCACGCATCCCCCAGGCGCTCACGAGCAAGCTCAAAGGCGTCGATGAAGACCTCGGGGGCCAGCCAATGGGCGACCGTGCCCGCGTAGACGAAGACGGGACCGGAGCAGGTGGGAAATCCTGCGGGCAAACCGGAAGCCACGGCCTCGGGCACGCGCACGCCGTTGGGAACGACGGTGACGCGGGCGGCACCCAGCTCGCTCGCGCGGCGGGCTACCCCGTCGGACACGGCGATGACGCGGCGAGCGCCCCGCAGCGCGAAGGCTTCGAGTACGGCGACTGCTCGCACGACCGGGCGCGCCACGCCGGCCAGGGCGGCGGCGTCGGAAACGATGTCCGCACAGTAATACACGTAGGGGATACGCCGGGCCGCGCACGCCAGGCGCACGGCCGCGCCGGTCGTGGGCGGGGGTTCGGAGACGACCACGTCCGGGCGTGGCCCGGTCAGCAGCCGCGTGATAAGCGGCACGTCGAACGACGGATAGGACACGTACCCGCGCACGGCCCCGGTGCGGTCGCGCAGCACGGGCGCTCGCCTTATTTCAACGAGGCCGTGGCCGCCCTCATCGCCTCCTGCGCCCACGGGCGCACCCGGGGTCGCGCTGCCCCCAGGGCGTTTGCCAGGGAAAGGAGAGGGGGCACGGTTCGCGGCAGCGGCGGCGTCGCGGGCGACGCTGGGGGCAAGCCGCGAGGTGAGGACGCGCACGCGATCTCCACCGGCTGCGAGCGCCCGCGCGAGCGCCCCGAGGCGCAGGGCTGCGGCGGTCGGTTCTGGCGTGAACGTGCGGGTCGCGAGGGTGACTAGCATGCGGGCGAGGCTCCCCCACCGATGGTGATGCGCGGGGTGCCAGCCCAGGCTTCGGGGGACGTGATGGCGCGGCCGTCGACGAGGAGGCGCACGCCGGGTAGGTCGGCGGGGGTCAGGTCACGATATGACGCGTGGCCGGCCTGGATGATGGCGACATCCACCGGTTCGCCGAGGTGGTAGGCGTCCCATCCGAAGGCTGCCAGCTCGTCGTCGGAATACAACGGATCGTGAACGCTCACCTGCGCCCCGGCCTCGCGCAGCGCGCTGACGACCCCGAAGACGCCGGAGAAGGCGGTTTCTTTGACCCCGCCGCGGTAGGCGGCACCCAGGACGGCGACACGCAGACCCGACAGGGATCCCAGCAGAGCGGCCGCGCGGGAGACCGCGTAGGCGGGCATCGCGGCGTTCGCGGCGCGCGCGGCGGACACGACCGTCGCGTCCGGGTCGCCAGCCAGGTACAGGCGCGGGTAGACGGGGATACAGTGCCCGCCGACCGCGATGCCGGGCCGGTGGATGTGCGAGTAGGGCTGCGAGTTACAGGCCTCAATGACGCGCGCGACGTCGATGCCGACCGCGTCCGCGTAGCGCGCGAACTGGTTGGCCAGGCCGATGTTGACGTCCCGGTAGGTGGTTTCGGCGAGCTTGGCCATCTCCGCGGCCTCCGCCCCACCCATAGGCCACACGCCGTTGGGGCGCGGCAGGTCGTCGCGCTGATCGAAGGAGAGGACGGCCTCGTAAAAGCGGACGCCGCGCGCCTCGCCGGATTCGCTGAGGCCCCCCACGAGCTTCGGGTAGCGGGCCAGGTCCGCGAAGACGCGCCCCGTGAGGACGCGCTCGGGTGAGAAGACCACGTCGAAATCGCGGCCCTCGACCAGGCTGGAGACCTCTTCGATGAGGGGCTTGTAGCGCCCGCGCGTCGTGCCCACGGGCAGGGTCGTCTCGTAGGAGACGAGGGTGCCAGGACTCAGGTGCGCGGCCATGGAACGCGTCGCGGCGTCCATGATCGTGAAGTCGGGGCGGCTCTCGGCGTCCACGACGAGGGGAACGACCATGACGACCGCGTCGGCACCGGGGACCGCCTCAGCGTAGTCGGTCGTGGTGCGCAGCGCGCCGGAGGAGATAAGCGCAGGCAGGTACTCGGCCAGGTGCGCCTCGCCCGGGAAAGGCTCCTCTCCCCCATTGATGAGGGCGACCGTCTGCGGGTTCACGTCCACGCCAACGACGCTGTGCCCGCGGCGCGCGTAGTGCACCGCCAGCGGCAGCCCGATCTTGCCCATCCCGACGACCGCGATCCGCATGCGGCTCCCCTTTCTGGCTCTGGCCTCGTCAATCACCCCCAGTGTAGTGCCCCACCCCACCTACAATGGGGGCGTGGATCGCGCGCTCAATCTCCTGCTCTACCCGTCCAACCTAGCTTCGCCCGGGCGGCTGGTGAAGATCGCGCGTTCACTGTCCCCGCTTTTCTCACAGACGCGCATCGTCGGTATCGATCAGGGCGGCCTTCCCACGGACGAGGCCGTGGCCCCCACCGTGCACCTCACGCGGATCCGGGGTGCCTCGCTGGGTGCGCCCCTGGGCGGGGTGCGGGTCGTCGGGGCGTGGGGTGCTCGCGTGTACCGGCGGTTCGCGAGGCAGCGGGTCGCGGCCGTTTCCGCGCAGAACCTGTTCCTCCTGCCCCTCACGCACGCGTTGGCGCGGCGCACGGGCGCGGTGTTTGCTTATAACGCGCACGAGTTGGAGACAGAAACGGTGGGGTCGGCAGGGCTGCGTCAACGCCTCCAACGCGTGATCGAGCGCCATTACATCCGCCGCGCAGACGTGGTGTCCGTGGTGAACGAGTCGATCGCGCAGTGGTACCGCGACACCTACCCGGGCGTGGATCCCGTGGTGGTGACGAACGCGCCGACGGGCGCGGACGGGGTCATCGATCTGCGCGCGCAGCTGGGCGTTCCGGAAAGTGCGCTCCTGTACCTGCACTCGGGATACCTGGCACCGGGGCGCAATATTGCGCTGATTCTGCGCGCGTTCGCGCAGGTGGAGGACGTACACGTCGTGTTCGTCGGCGCGGGGGCCCTGCTGCCCGAGGTCGAGCGGGCCGCGGCGACACACCCAAACATCCACCGCCTGCCGCCCGTGGAACCGGACCAGGTGCTCGCCATGACGCGCGGGGCTGACGTGGCGCTGTGCCTTATCGAGTCCGGGTGCCTGTCGCACCGTTTGTCCACGCCCAACAAGATGATGGAAGCTTTCGCGGCCGGTATGCCCGCGCTGTGTTCTCCCCTGGCCGAGGCCCGCCGCTACCTGGGTGAGCAGGCTGACACGTGGGTGCTGGAGGACCCCGAGCACGACCTCGTGCGTGCGCTGGACCGCATCACGCGAGAGAACATCGACGCTTTCAGGCCCCCGGTAATCCCCACGTGGGAGGAGGGGGCCGCGCGTCTGCGAGAGGCCTACGAGCGGGCGCTCGCCGCGCGGAGCCACTGAGGCTCCTGTTTCACGCGCGTTTCACGCTGCTGGGCGACGTTTCACACCCGTTTCACAAGCATTTCACGAGGTCAGCCAAGCATTTACACGACCTGAGGCCGCGTCCCGTCCCCGCGGTCATACTGGCGCGCAGTCACCCAGGCCATGACGAGCATGCCCACCAGCAGAACAGCCATGAGAGTGCCGAGAATGGCGACCGTTGCCTCGATCCCGTAGGGGCTGACCGCGAGCCACGCCAGCGGCGCGGCGCAGTAGACGCACGCGAAGGCCAGCATCCGGCGCTGATGGTAGGTCGCGACGAACACGTTCGACAGCGGAGAGGTTGCGACGGTCAGGGCCAGCCACGGAGCCAGGGACCGCGCGAAGTACCCGGCGGCCTCCCAACGCGCGCCAAACACGAAGGGGAAGAGCCAGGGGCTAATCCACGCGAGCAGCGCGAAAACGGGAATGGAGAGTCCCAGGGCGGTGCCACCGACTCGCACGACGACACGGGTCATGTCCCCGGGCGAGGTGTCCGACAGACGAGGCAGGTAGACCTGCGACAGGGCACCGGCGATGAGGGCGACGGGAGCCTGCAGGGCCATCCATGCCATGTTGAACTGCCCGAGGGCGGCCACGGAATAGGAGGCGATAAGCATGGGGATCGCGCTCGTGCGCAGCGCGTCAACGACGACGTTGGGCACGCCAACGAGCGCCATCTTCCGGTAGCGGGAGGCCACGGCACGCAGGGAGGGATCCGAGGCCTCGGCCGCGCGGGCGTCACGGGCGCGCCAGGAGAGATAAGCGACGGCGATGCCCTGGCCCGCTATCGTCGCACCAATCGCTGCGCCCAGGCCCCCGCCAGCGACGCAGCCGCACACCAGCTGCAGGGCAGCGATACCGAGGGAGCGCACGACCGACGAGCTCGCGATCGATTGGAAACGCCGGTGCCGCGTCAACCAGTAAGAGCACACCTGCCCCTGCGCCAGGAACAGGACGGACACGCCGACGGCGAGCATCCAGCCCGCGAGCGCGCTCCCGTATCGCGCGGACACCCACGGCCACGCGCAGGCGGCGGTCAGGGTCGCCAGCGCGGAGGCGGCCAGCACGCAGCGCGAGGAGAGGCGGACGAGGGAACGCGCCGAGGCCTCGTCCCCCGGGGCGGGCAGGACGATGCTGAGGTCGAAGCGTGCGCCTGCGATGGCCGCGCCGAGCGTGGCCGCGGAGGTGAAGATGCCCAGGTATCCCAGGTCCGCGTCGGTGTAGAGGCGCGCGATGCCGATCTGGGCGACGAACGCGATGACCTGCGCGAGGATGGTGCCGCTCAGGAGCGTGAGCACCTGGCGTAGCACGCCCGTGTGCGCGGGTGGGGCGGGGACGTTCGGCATGGGTTCATTAAATCACCGGGTCGCGGCGCTCAGCCCGTAGGATGGGGGCATGCCCTCCCTCGTGTCCGCGCCGCGCGCCCGCAGTCTCGTAGGCGTCGCGTGAAGGTCGCTCTGACGAAGGGAACTCTGCTGGTTCCCCCGACGTACTTCGCGCTCGCGCACGCACGCGCGATGCCGGAGCGGGATTGGCGGGTGTTCACGCTGGCGGCTCGGGTGAGTGATCCGAGCGTGACGCTTCCCATCCACGAGGCCGCCCCGGGCGCGCTCTCCCCCGCTCTGCCGCTTCGGGTGACCTCACAGGCACGAGGCCTGGGAGCGATGCGCCGCGCTGTTTCCTCGTGGGGACCCGACGTCATTCATCAGCATCAGGCCACCTGGTCTCTGCCGGCCGTGGGGGCGGCGCGGGAGACGGGTGTGCCGCTGGTCGTCACGCTGCACGGAGGGGACGCCTACCCGAGGTTGGGACGAGGCCTGGGCGCAGCGTGGAACGCCCGTAATCGCCGCGCAGCCTTCGAGGGTGCGACGCGCCTCCTCGCGGTGTCGCGTTACCTGGCGGATGTGGCGCTTCGTGCGGGCGCGGATCCGGCGCGGCTGAGCGTGCACTATCAGGGCGTGGACACGCAGTGGTGGACCCCCTTCCCCGGCCTGTCCCCGGGAACGCGCCCCGACCTCGTCCCTCAGGGGGACCACGACCTCGCCGCCGAGGGGGCCGACTCGCCCGAGGTTCCGATCGTCCTGTTCGTAGGGGCGCTCAGCCGCCTGAAGGGCGTGGATGACTTAGTGCGCGCCTCGTCGTCTCTCGTCGAGCGCCGCCCGCACCGCCTGGTGCTGGTGGGCGACGGCCCGCTGGCCTCCCTGCTGCGTGCGAGCGTCCCTGCGCACGTAACGCTGACCGGCCCGCTTGCGCGCGAGCGCGTACGCGAGTGGATGCGACGCGCCCGCGTCTTGGCGCTGCCGACGAAGCCAACGCAGGGGCGACAGGAGGCGGCAGGCCTCGTGCTGCTGGAGGCGCAGGCGTGCGGCGTGCCCGTCGTCGCGTATCGCACGGGCGGAACGCCGGAGATGACCGCGCCAGGAGCCTCGCTGCTCACCGGCGAACGCACGCCGGATGCCCTGGGCTGCGCCATCGACGAGGCCTTGGCGTGGTCGGACGAGGAGCGCGCGGATCGCGCGGCGGCGTGCCGCGCGTGGGTGGATGCTGAGCGCTCACTGCGCGGGTCGGTGGATCAACTGCGCGCTGTCTACGATGAGCTGACAGGTTCATCGCTGCGCAACTGTCGCACAGCGTCAGACGAGTAATACTGCGGAGCGCTGGACGCCCACGGACCTCGCGCTTCGATCTGTCAAGATTCGCCAGACCACGAGCTGAACATCGACCTTGTGGAAACCACCACCATATGTTCATAATTAGCATTATGAATGCTACGCTCGAACACGTAGCGCTCAGCTATCTCCCGTGAACGAAAGGTGATCGCATGCCCGCGACGAACGTTGGCACTCTCAGCGAACCCCAATTCAACATCCTGACCGCTCTTGCTCGCGAGGGTGCAGCCCTCACGCAGCGCGCGCTGTCCGTGGCCACCGACATGAGCCTGGGCCGCGTCAACACAGCGACACGCGAGTGCGAGGCCGCCGGTTACATCGAGGACCGCGCAATCACCGAGGCGGGACGCGCAGCACTGGAACCCTATCGCGTCACGGGTGCCGTCATCATGGCCGCCGGTCTCTCCTCACGTTTCGCCCCCATCAGCTACGAGCGTCCCAAGGGCACGCTCAAGGTGCGCGGCGAGATCCTGGTCGAGCGTCAGATTCGTCAGCTCCACGAGGTCGGCATCACGAATATCGCGCTGGTCGTCGGCTACAAGAAGGAATACTTCTTCTACCTGGCCGACAAGTACGGCGTCGACATCGTCGTCAACCGCGAGTACGCCACGCGCAACAACAACGGGTCGCTGTGGCGCGTAAGGGAACGCCTGGACAACACCTACGTGTGCTCCTCGGACGATTACTTCACGACGAACCCCTTCGAACCCTACGTCTACAAGTCCTACTACTCGGCCAACTACGTTGAGGGCCCCACCGACGAATGGTGCATCAAGGTGGGCGCGGGCGACCGCATCACGGGCGCGACCGTGGGCGGCGAGGACGCGTGGGTCATGCTCGGCCACGTCTACTTCGACCGCAACTTCTCCACGACATTCCGCGAGATCCTCGAACAGGTCTACGACAAGCCCGAGACAGTCTCGAAGCTGTGGGAGTCCATCTACCTGGATCACATCAAGTCGTTCGACATGGTGATCCGCCGCTACCCCGACGGCGTCATCCACGAGTTCGATTCGGTCGACGAGCTGCGCGACTTCGATCCGCTGTTCATCGAAAACGTCGACTCCGAGGTGTTCGACCACATCGTCGAGACTCTGGGCTGCGCAAAGTCGGAGATCCGCGACTTCTACCCCCTCAAGCAGGGCATCACAAACCTGTCGTGCCACTTCACGGTGGGCGATGACGAATATGTCTACCGTCACCCCGGCATCGGCACGGACAAGATCGTGGACCGCAGCGCAGAGTTCGCCGGCTTGCACCTGGCCGCCGAACTCGGCATCGACGATACCTTCATCACGGGCGACCCGGCGGCGGGATGGAAGCTCTCGCGTTTCGTGCGCGACGTGCGCAACCTGGACGTGACCCGCCCCGAAGAACTGAAAGCGGCCATGGAGATGGACCGCGCCCTGCACGCCTCCGGCCGAGTCCTGGACCGCTCCTTCGACTTCGTCACCGAAGGCTTGCGCTACGAGAGCCTCCTGAAGACCTTCGGCCCGATCGACGTGCCCGGATACTTTGAGCTGCGCGACAAGGTCCTGCGTCTGAAGGCCTTCGCAGACGCGGACGGCTTCGATAAAGTCCCCTCGCACAACGACTTCTTCCCCCCGAACTTCCTGGTGGATAAGGACGGCAACATCAGCCTCATCGACTGGGAGTACGCGGGCATGTCGGACATGGCAGCCGACTTCGGCACGATGACCGTGTGCACGGCGGAGATGACCCGCGAGCGCGCGGCCGCCGCCCTCGAGTACTACCTGGGTCACACCCCCACCGAGCGCGAGGCGCGCCACTTCTTCGCCTACGAGGTCTTCGCCGGCTGGTGCTGGTACCTGTGGGCGCTGGTCAAGGAGGCCGAAGGCGACGACGTGGGCGAATGGCTCTACATCTACTACTCGCACGCGACACGCACAATCGATTCCCTGCTCGCTTCGTACAAGGCCACCGCGACCTCGGGCGCGCAGGTTTCCCAGGAGGGTGAGCTGGCATGAAAACTCAGCACGGCGGCAAGCGTTACGGTATTTTCTCGGGTGCCCTGTGGGGCCTCGACACGGTCGTGCTAGCGATCGCTCTAGCGATGACCCCCTTCCTGGACTTTGGCCAGTCGGCGCTGGCGGGCGCGGTCCTGCACGACGTCGCGTGCGCCGTGATCCTCTTGGTCTACATGGCGATTCGCGGTCGCCTGAAGGACACCTGGAAGGGGCTTCGCACCCGCCCGGGCATGTCAGTTGTCGTGGCGGCCCTGCTGGGTGGCCCGATCGGCATGAGCGGCTACCTCATCGCGATCGACAACATCGGCCCCGGCCTGACAGCAATTATCTCGACGTTCTACCCGGCCCTGGGAACGCTGCTGGCGTTCGCCCTGCTCAAGGAGCGCATGGCTCCGCGTCAGATCATTGCCCTGCTGGTCGCGCTCGGCGCGATCGTGGCGACGGGCTGGTCAGCGACGGCGGAGCCGATCGAGGGCGGCAACGCAATCCTGGGCGTCGCCGGTGCCCTGGCCTGCGTGATCGGCTGGGGTTCCGAGGCCGTCATCCTCACGTGGGGCATGCGCGACGAGGCCGTGGATAACGAGGTGGCCCTGCAGATCCGCGAGACGACATCGGCCATGGTCTATCTCTTCATCGTCGCTCCCATCGCGGGTGTCTTCGGCTTCACGCTGCACTCGCTGGCGACCCTGTCCGCGGGCGTGGTGGCCCTCGCCGGCCTGGCGGGCACGGCCTCGTACCTCTTCTACTACAAGGCCCTGTCGGCCATCGGTGCCTCGCGCGGCATGGCCCTGAACATCTCCTACTCGGCGTGGGCGATCATCTTTGCCCTGGTGTTGCAGGGAACGATTCCGACGGCCACCCAGGTCCTGTGCTGCATCGTTATCCTGGTGGGCACGGTCCTGGCGGCCACGTCCAACTGGAGTGACCTGCTTCCCAAGCGCACGGAGAAGGTCACCAGCTCCCAGGCATGAGACAATGGCGGGTGGGCGCGCTTGCGTCCACCCGCTTAGTCGTATTCGGAGGACTTATGACGACGCCCGACGCCGACCTGCGCAAGGTCCAAAAACTCCTGACGCTGATCCTGGCTGAATTGGACCGGGTGTGCCGACGCATCGGAGTGTCCTACGCGGTCTACGGCGGCACCGCGATTGGCGCGATTCGGCACGGGGGCTTCATCCCCTGGGACGACGACATCGACGTGATGATGACGCGCGCCGACTATGAGCGTTTCCTGGCGGAAGCTCCCGCGCTGTTGGATGAGCGTTTCCGCCTGGACAACACGCGCACGCGCGAGGACTTCCCCTTCATGTTCACGAAGATGGTCATGCCGGGCACGCTCCTGATCCCCGAGGCGGACAAGAACTCAACGTACCGCATGCCGTTCTTCCTGGATATTCTGCCCCTGGATGAGATTCCTGCCGACGAGAAGGCGTTCCGGAAGATGTCTCGCCAGTCGTGGCTGTGGGGCCGCCTCCTCTTCCTGCAGGGCACGCCTCGCCCCCACCTGATTAACACGCCCGCGTGGAAAAAGGCGCTGATCTTCTCCGCGACGACCGTGGCACACCTGGGTCTGAAAGCCGTGCGCGCAACACCGCGCAGCTTGCAAGAACGCTGGGAAAAGGCGGTTCGCCGCTACGAGGGAACGGGCACAGGCGTCTACGCAGACTTCACGATGCGCGACCCGCAGAACTGGATCGTGCGCGAGGAAGAGTTCTTCCCGACGCTGGATGTCCCCTTCGAAGACATCACCGTCATGATCCAGCACGAGTACGACTCGCTCCTGCGCGCCGGATACGGCGACTACATGCAGCTGCCCCCGCCGGAGAAGCGGTACAACCACGAGGCAGCCGTCATCGACTTCGGCCCCTACGCCGACTCCCTGTAGACCCCAGGTCCCATCGAAGGATCGGAGAAATATGAGCGCGGCAGATCCCGCAACTCTGGCAGCTATCCAGCGCGTCACCAGGCGGTGCCTGGCTGAGATTGACCGCGTATGTTCCCTCCTGGGCGTGCGCTACGTCGCCTACGGCGGCACAGCGATCGGCGCTGTGCGTCACCAAGGTTTCATCCCGTGGGACGACGACGGTGACGTATGCATGCCGCGCGAGGACTACGAGCGTTTCATTGCCGAGGCTCCTGCGCTCCTCGGGGACGAGTTCTTCATCGCGTCCCCCGCCTCGCACCCCAACTACCCGATCAGCTTCGGCGTGCTGGGGCTGAAGGACTCCGAGTTCGTCTCGAAGGTCGCCAAGGACCGCTCTTTCCGTATGCCGATCGGCGTGGACTTGTTCGTCCTGGACCAGATCGCGGCAGACCCGGCGCGTTTCCGCTCCCAGTCGCGCGGCACGTGGCTGTGGGCGCGCCTCATGTTCCTGCGCTCGATCCCCAACCCGCCAACGGGGCTACCCACGCCGGCACGCCAGCTGGCCTCGGCGGCCATGGCGTGCGCGCACTGGGGGATGCGGGCGCTGCGGGTGAACGAGGCCTCCCTGTACCGCCGCTGGCTGCGATCCGCCCTGAAGGGTCGCGAGAACCCGCAGATGGCTCCCGACGGCACGACGCTGTACGGCGATTTTTCGACGCGCGATCCCCGGCGTTGGAGCGCGTCGGAGGGCGAGTTATTCCCCGCGAAGTCCGTCCCCTTCGACGACATCACCGTGCGTATCCCGGCGGCCTACGACGTCGTGCTCACCCGCGGCTACGGCGACTACATGCGCGTGCCGGACCCGCAGGACCGCGAAACGCACGAACCCTTCCACATCGTGTTTGGCCCGTGCGACCCCGGCCCCGACTCGCAGGACGGAGCAGACGAGTGAGCGAGAAGGACACCACGGCCTCGTCCCTGCCCGAGGCCTCGGACCCGGACACCGCAGTCGAAACCACCGAGGAGGCCCTCGAGTCACGCGGGCAGCTGGGACGCGACTACCTGTGGAACACCGCAGCCTCCCTCATGTCCAGCCTGGCCGTGGTCATCATGGGCGTGGCGATCATGCGCTCGGGCGCAACCGACACGTTCGCGCGCGCCCAGTACGGCCTGTTCACCTTGGCGCTGGCGATCGGCCAGCAGTACCAGACCGTCGGCCTGTACGAGGTGCGTACCTTCCACGTCACCGACGTGCGACGGCGCTTCGACTTCGGCACCTACCTGTCGACCCGCCTGCTCACCTGCCTGGTCATGGTCGGCCTCATCGCCTACCACTCGTGGACCGCGTCGACGAAGGACGCCTACCCGGCCTTTACCGTCATCGCGGCTATGGCACTCCTGCGCATCTTCGACGCCTTCGAGGACGTCTACTACTCGGAATTCCAGCGTTCGGGCCGCCTCGACATCGCGGGCAAAGCCTGCTTCGCGCGCATCTTCACCACGACCTTCCTGTGGTCGGGCCTGTACTGGTTCACCCAGGACCTGCTCCTGTCCACGCTCGTCACCTTCGCGGTCACCTGCCTCGTGCTGGTCGTCGCCTACGGGCTGCCCGCGCGAGGCCTCTTTCCCCTGCTTCCCTCGTTTAATCTGCGAGGTATCGGCGGGATCCTGTGGGAATGCCTCCCCCTGTTCATCGCCGCATTCCTCAACCAGTACCTGGCCAACGCGCCGCGCTTCGCGATCCACTCGGCCCTCGGCGACGAGCAGCTCGGCGTCTTCGCGATCATCTACATGCCGGCGGTCGCGATCAACATGCTCTCCCTGTTCGTCTTCCGCCCGCTGCTGACCCGCATGGCGCTGCGCTGGACCGAAGGCAAGCGCTCCGAGTTTTTCGCCATCGTGCGCCGAGGCCTCGTCACGACCGCGGGCGCATTCGTGCTCGTCGCCGTCGTCACCTACTTTATTGGCGCTCCCCTGCTGACCCTCGTGTACAGCACGGACGTGTCCGACTACGTGCCCGAACTGATGGTGCTCGTCCTCGGTGGTGCCCTCAACGCGGCCGGCGTCATCCTCTACTACGCGCTGGCGACCATGCGCCGCCTGCGTGCAGTCCTCGTGGCGTTCCTGATCGCGGGAGGAACCGCCTACCTGGCAGCCGCGCCGCTCGTGCGCTCTTTCGCCATGATGGGCGCGTCCCTGGCC
>NZ_CAJPJE010000024.1:0-29296 GCF_905369875.1 Actinomyces sp. ICM47 | reverse complement strand
GTCGGGCAGGGAATCTCGCGCATGTACGAGTCGAGCTTTTCCGACACGGCCGCCGACTCGGTCTCCTCGCGCTTGCGCTCGATGTACTTGACCGCACCCTCGAAGCCTGTCGTGTAGGAGCGCTCGCGCCCCCAGCGGTTACGGAACTTGACGGTGACCTCGTAGTCCTTGCCGTACAGGACGGCGTCTTTGACCTTCTTGGGCAGATTCTTCCAGGGGGTCCCCATCGCGAAGCCCAGTTCCTTGGAGAGGGATTCGAGGAGCTTCTTGTGGTACTTGAAGTTAGAGTTCCAGGGGATGACCGCGCCGTCGGCGAGGGAGAGCTCCTCGTCGGGGACGACCAGTTCCGGGTCGACCTCGAGGCGGAAGCCAAGGCCCGCGCAGTCGGGGCAGGCACCGTAGGGGGCGTTAAAGGAGAAGGTGCGCGGCTCGATCTCGTCGAGCATCAGCGGGTGGTCGTTGGGGCACGCGCGCTTCTCGGAGAAGCGGCGGCGACGCTCCGGATCGTCGGCATCAAGGTCGACGCAGTCGATGACGACGAGGCCATCCGACAGGCGCAGGGCGGTCTCGACGGAGTCGGTGAGGCGCTGGCGCATGCCCTCGCGAACGACGAGACGGTCGACGACGACCTCGATCGTGTGCTTGAGCTTCTTCTCGAGCTTGGGTGCGTTCTCGAGGCGCACCATCTCGTCGTCGATGATCGCTCGGGTATAGCCCTCGGAGCGAAGCTCGTCGATGAGGTCCTGGTACTCGCCCTTACGGCCGCGCACGACCGGGGAGAGCACCTGGAATCGCGTGCCCTCATCCATCGTGCGCACACGGTCGACGATCTGCTGGGGTGTCTGTGCCTGGATGCGCGCCCCGCACTCGGGGCAGTGCGCGACGCCGGCACGCGCGTAGAGCAGACGCAGGTAGTCGTGGATCTCCGTGATCGTGCCGACCGTCGAGCGCGGGTTGCGCGACGTCGACTTCTGGTCGATGGAGACGGCGGGCGACAAGCCTTCAATGAAATCAACATCCGGCTTGTCCATCTGGCCGAGGAACTGACGCGCGTAGGAGGACAGGGACTCGACGTAGCGGCGCTGCCCCTCGGCGAAAATCGTGTCAAAAGCGAGGGAAGACTTACCGGATCCGGACAGGCCGGTGAAGACGATCATGGAGTCGCGGGGCAGCTCGAGGTTCACGTCCTTGAGGTTGTGTTCGCGGGCACCCTGGATGATTAGCTTGTCATGCACCCTTTGATCCTATCCGTCCCCTGGGCAAATTCGCGGATCAGGGCTAGTGTTATGCGTATGGCATACTACGCAGTCGAATACGTCTACAACCCCTCCATGACCGAGACGATGGACGAGGTCCGCCCGACCCACCGCGCGTTCCTGTCCAGCCTGCTCGAACAGGGAATCAACGTCGCGTCCGGTCCCCTCGCTGGTGAGGTTCCCGGCGCGCTGATTCTCATCAACGCCGAGAGCCAGGCCGACGTCGAGCAGATCCTCAATCAGGATCCCTTCTACGTCGCCGAGGTCATCCAGGCTCGTCTTATCCGCGAGTGGAATCCCGTCATCCGGGTGTTCTGAGTCGCCTCCACGCACGAGGCCGGGGCGGGGTTCTTCCCGCACCGGCCTCGTGTCGTGTCCACCCAGCTATTGCTCGAGCGAGCGGGCGAATTGTCGGGCGTAAAAGATGCGCTGAGCGACTTCGATGAGGAAGGCAGCACCCGCGCCGACACACAGGACGAGGAGCCACTCGTGCGTGGTCGGTGCCACGGTTGAGAAGAAGTGGCGAACAGGCGGGATCAAAACACCACCAGCGGTTGCGGACGTGACGGCCACGAGCAGAACCCACTTCCACAGGGACAGCGGTCGCGACGTAATGACCAGCAGCCAGATCGCTCCGAGCATGAGGGAGAGGATTGCCGCCGTCGACTCGCGGTCCTGCGGGCCGTCGGCAATGCCAAAAGCGGTCAACGCGGCAGCCGCCAGGATGACACCCGTCGGCATTGCCAGAGACAGCGTACGCTTGAGGAATCCAGGCACATAACGACGCGGGTTAGGCCACAGCGCCAGGAAGAACGCCGGGATACCGATCGTCAGGGAGTCGATGTAGCTGAACTGGCGTGGCAGGAACGGATAGCGCCAGCCGACCAGTGCAGTCACAATCACGAGGACAGCCGCGTAGGTGGTCTTGGCCAGGAACAGCGAGGACACGCGCTCCATGTTCGCAATGATGCGGCGGCCCTCCGACAAAACGCCCGGCAGGACCGAGAACTTCGAGTCAACGAGGACGATCTGCGCAACCGCCTTCGTGGCCTGCGTGCCGTTGCCCATGGCGATACCGAGGTCAGCATCCTTGAGCGCGAGGGCGTCGTTCACGCCATCGCCCGTCATCGCAACGCAGTGCTCGCGGGCCTGCAGAGCACCGACCATCGCACGCTTCTGCTCGGGCGTCACGCGCCCGAAGACATCATGCTTCTCAATTGCGTCGATGAATGCCTCGGAGGAAAGGTCCTCGGGCAAGTCGCGTGCATCCATGAGACGGGCGGGCATGCCGTCGGGCGCCGTCAGTCCAGCCTGGGCGGCCAACGCGCCGACCGTTGTCGGATTGTCGCCCGAAATGACACGCACGTGCACGCCCTGAGAACGGAAGTAGTCGAGCGTCTCGGCCGCGTCTTCGCGCAGGTCCTCCTCCAGGACCACAATCGCGGCAACCTCGCGGGCGTCCGGCAGATCATCGTCCACGACAGCCGAATCCGCGCGGACGAGTGCGACGACGCGGGCTCCGCTACTCGCAAAGCCACCCACCCGCTCCAGCAGAGCCGAGTTTTCAGCCACGGCCTCGTCGATGACGATCTCGGGGGCACCCAGGATCCAGGACTCGCAGTCCGTGCCCCATGCGCTCCACTTACGCGCCGACGAGAACGGAACACTCCACTGCGGGCGCGCTTGAGCACCCGCCAATGCATCCTCGTCGAGGAAAGACCAAATGGCCTGCGCGGTCGCGTTCGTGCGGTCACTCGAGGCAGTCGCGAGCGCACGGCGAATGAGTGCCTCGTCGCCCGAGATCACGTCGATCTGGCGCACGCGGATGCCGCCCGTCGTGAGCGTGCCCGTCTTGTCCAGGCACAGGCAGTCGACGCGGGCGAGCACCTCGACGGCCGGAAGTTCCTGCACGAGGACCCCGCGCCGGGCCAGCGTCGCCGACCCAATCGCGAAGTTCATCGAAGTCAGGAGCACGAGGCCCTGAGGGATCATGCCGATGACCGAGGCAACCGACAGGACCAAGGCCTCTCGCCAATCCCCGCCTAAGCCGCCCGCGATGCGATTCTGCGAATAGAACGTCAAGGCAACAATCGGCAGCAGCATGACCGAGACAACCTGCAGGACACGATTAATCGACACCTGGATCTCGGAGATCGTACGAGTGAAGGCGCGTGCCTGCTCGGACAGGCCCTGCGCGTAAACGCGCTCGCCGACCGCCGTGGCGATCATGCGTCCCGATCCGGCAACAACGCTCGTGCCAGCCAGGAGCTGATCGCCCTCCTTCTTCTTGACCGGGCGCGACTCACCCGTCAGCAGCGACTCATCGATCTCGATGCCTACCGAGGCCAGCACCGTACCGTCCACGCTCACCTGGTCGCCGAGTGCCAGCTCGATGACGTCATCGAGCACGACGTCGCGAGCAGGGATGACCGACACCTCGCCGTTACGCAGGACGGAGGCTTGCGGTGCATCCACGATTGCGAGCGAATCCAGGGTGCGCTTGGCGCGCAACTCCGACATGATACCGATGACCGCATTAATGACCATGACACCGCCGAAGATGCCGTCGCGCAGGTCGCCGAATAACAGCACGATGATCGAGGCACCCACGATGATCGCGTTGAAGAGCGTGAACACGTTCTCGCGGACGATGGATACCACCGACCGCGACGTACGGTCCTTGACGCGGTTCACCGCGCCGCGCGACATGCGCTCGAACACCTCGTCGGTGCTCAGACCGCGCTCGTCCGTGCTCGCCACCTCAGTTACCATGGGCATCCCCCTCATCCATCGCGCTACGAATCAGCGACGCGACAACAGTAACCGCCAACGTCACGACGATGACGCCCAGCGATACCGATACGGAAATCTCCGGTGCCCACTCCACGCCCGATCCCCCATTGATAAACGGCAGAGTGTTCGCATGCAACGCCTCAAGAATCAGCTTAATGCCGATGAAGCTCAGGATGACGCCGAGGCCGTAGCCCAGGTACACGAGCTTGCTGAGAAGAGCATCCACTAAGAAGAACAGCTGGCGCAAACCCATCAGCGCAAACACGTTGCACGCAAAGACCAGGAATGCCTGCTGCGTGATACCGAAAATCGCGGGAATCGAGTCAAACGCGAACATCAGGTCCGCCGAACCGAGGGCCAGGACAACGACGAGCATCGGCGTGATGTAGGTGCGCCCGCCGTGGCGGAAGAGCATACGGTTGCCAATGAAGCCGTCGGTGATCGGGAGAACACGCCGAACCGCGCGGATAAAACCACTCTCGTGGTATTCCTCGTCTTCGTCGCTCCCCCGCGCTGTCTCGCGAATCTGGCTGAACGCGGTCCACAGCAGCCAGAGTCCGAAGATGAAGAACACCCACGAGAAGCGCGACACCAGCGCGGCTCCGAGGAGGATGAACACGAGACGCAGGAGCAGGGCGATGACAATGCCGAGGAGCAAGGCTTTCTGCTGATTCTCTCGAGGAACGCGGAACGCCTTGAGAATCAGGATGAACACGAAGAGGTTGTCGACGGACAGGGACCACTCCATGGCCCATCCCGCATAGAACTCCTGAGCGTAGAGCCCCCCGTTTGTCAGCCAGATACCGACGCCGAAAAGCCCGGCGAGTCCGACGTAGAACAGGGTCCATCGAGCGGCCTCGACCGCTGTGGGCGGGTGCGGGTTGCGCGCATGACCGAGGAAATCGATCACGACCAGGCCGATGGCCGCAAGAGCGAGGATTCCCCACGCCCACGGGTGAATAACCATGAATACCCCTTAACTATTTGACCGCGGCATCATAGCACCCTTACGCCGCGCTATCCTCGTCTCCACGCTGGGAGCGTGACACCGCCAGGGAGGCAGCGACCGTGATGAGAATGGTGACCACGATGAAGCCGAGCGAGAAGGCGATGTTCGGCTCGGGAACCGCAACAATGGGTTGCCCGCCGTTGATGAAGGGCAGCTCGTTCGTGTGCAGCGCGTGGTTGATTAGCTTGAAGCCGATGAAGCCGAGGATTGCTGCGAGTCCGTAGTGCAAGAAAATGATGCGGTCAAGCAGACCATTGATGAGGAAGTAGAGCTGACGCAAGCCGAGCAAGGAGAACGCGTTGGCGGCGAACACCAGGTACGCCTCGTTGGTGAGCGAGTAGATCGCGGGGATCGAGTCGACGGCGAACATGACGTCGGCTGTGCCCACAGCGATGACGCACAGGAGCATCGGGGTGAGGTATGTGCGGCCGCCGTGGCGATAGAGCATGCGCGAGCCGATGAAGCCGTCGGTGACGGGCACGATCTTCGACACCCACCGCACGATTGACGGCGGGCGGTATTCGTCTTCCTCCTCCTCGCCTACGCCCTCGCGGACCTGATTGATGGCGGTCCACAGCAGCCAGGCTCCGAAGATGTAGAACACCCACGAGAAGTTTTCGATGAGGGCTGCGCCCGCGAGAATGAAGATGAGGCGCAGGATCAGCGCGATCACGATGCCCGCCAGCAGGACTTCCTGCTGATCCTTTCGGGGCACGCGGAAGCTCGAGAGGATGATGACGAAGACGAACAGGTTGTCGATGCTGAGCGCTTTTTCGGTGATATAGCCGCCCAGGTATTCCTGACCGTACTGCGGTCCCCACACGGCCCAGACGATGCCGCCAAAAAGGAGGGCAATCGCGATGTAGGCGACTGACCACCAGGTGGCTTCCTTGAGGGTGGGTTCGTGGGGTGTGCGAACGTGACCGACGATATCAACGGCGATCATGGTCAGGATAATGCCAGCCAGGACGATCCAGGCGAGCGCGTGCACGTGCATACGTGGGGCCTCCGGTACGAGTCGGGTACCGGAGGTCTCCTCCCGCCAGGAATCCCTGGCCGGTGGCGCCGGAGGCCTCGCCGCGTGGGCGGGGCCGTCGTGATGACGACGCCACTGTTTGTGGGAGTACTCCCCTCCGCTAACGCCGTCTAGTTTAGTGGGGCGGCTGCGCGCGCGTCCACGCCCGAGCAGTGGCATCGGTCGCTTAGCGCCGCGATTTCTTAGGAACGAGGCAGTGGCTGCCTCGTTGCTCAGCGCGAGGCAGGTGGTTGGCGGGCGTCAGTGGGCGCGCTTCATGGCGCGCAATTCCTTCTTGAGATCCTCGATTTCGTCGCGCAGGCGCGCGGCAACCTCGAACTGGAGGTGCTGAGCGGCGGTCATCATCTGGGCGGAGAGTTCTTCGATGAGTTCGGCGAGTTCCGCCTCCGCGCGCTGACCAGGATTCGAGATGGCGGGTGCCTTCGCAGCGGCACCGCGGTCGCGTGCGCTCTTCTCCTTGCGATATCCGCCCTCAAGAAGCGTCTGCGTGTCGACCTGTTCGCGGGCGAGCATATCGGTGACGTCGGAGATCTTCTTGCGCAGCGGCTGCGGATCGATGCCGTGTTCCTTGTTGTAGGCGATCTGGATCTCGCGGCGGCGCATGGTCTCGGAGATGGCCTCGTTCATCGAGTCCGTCATATTGTCGGCGTACATGTGGACCTCGCCGGACACGTTTCGGGCGGCGCGGCCAATGGTCTGGATGAGCGAGCGGGTGGAGCGCAGGAAACCTTCCTTGTCCGCGTCGAGGATGGACACGAGGGAGACCTCGGGCAGGTCCAAGCCCTCGCGCAGCAGGTTGATGCCGACGAGCACGTCGAAGATACCCAGGCGCAACTCGCGTAGCAGCTCAACGCGGCGCAGGGTGTCGACGTCGGAGTGCAGGTACTCGACCTTGACGCCGCGCTCGGCCAGATAGGTCGTGAGCTCCTCGGCCATCTTCTTCGTGAGAGTGGTGACAAGGACGCGCTCGTCGCGTTCGACGCGCAGGCGCACCTGCTCAAGAAGATCGTCGATCTGCCCCTCGGTGGGCTTGACGACGACAAGCGGGTCGACGAGGCCGGTCGGGCGAATGATCTGCTCGACCACGCCGTCCGAGCGCTCGAGCTCGTAGGGACCCGGCGTCGCGGACAGGTAGACGGTTTGGCCGATGCGCTGGGTAAACTCGTCCCACTTGAGGGGGCGGTTGTCCATCGCGGAGGGCAGGCGGAATCCGTAGTCGACAAGGGTGCGCTTACGCGACATGTCGCCTTCGAACATCGCGCCGATCTGTGGGACAGTCACGTGGGACTCGTCGATGATGAGCAGGAAGTCGTCCGGGAAGTAGTCCAGCAGCGTGTGCGGAGGGGTGCCGGGACCGCGCCCGTCAATGTGGCGCGAATAGTTTTCCACGCCCGAGCACGACCCGATTTCCTTGAGCATCTCCAGGTCGAAGGTCGTGCGCATACGCAGGCGCTGCTCCCCGAGGAGTTTGTTCTGGCTTCGGAACCACGCGAGCCGATCATCGAGCTCGTCCTCGATGGAGGCAATCGCCTTCTTCATGCGTTCCTCGCCGGCCACGTAGTGCGAGGCCGGGAACAGGTAGGTGTGGTCGACCTGGTTGATGACGTCGCCGGTGAGCGGGTGTAGCACCGCGAGGGAATCAATCTCGTCGCCGAACATCTCGATGCGGATCGCGAGTTCCTCGTACACGGGGATGATTTCGATCGTGTCGCCACGCACGCGGAAGGTGCCGCGTGTGAAGGCCATGTCATTGCGCACGTACTGCATGGCGACGAAGCGGCGCAGCAGCGCATCGCGGTCGATGATCATGCCGCGCTCGAGTTCGATCATGCGCGCCACGTATTCCTCGGGGGTGCCGAGGCCGTAGATGCAGGACACGGAGGAGACGACGACCGTGTCGCGCCGCGTGAGCAGCGAGTTGGTGGCGCTGTGGCGCAGGCGCTCGACCTCATCGTTGATCGAGGAATCCTTCTCGATGAAGGTGTCCGTCTGGGGGACGTAGGCCTCGGGCTGGTAGTAGTCGTAGTAGGAGACAAAGTACTCGACGGCGTTGCCCGGCAGCAGCTCGCGGAACTCGGCCGCCAGCTGCGCGGCGAGCGTCTTGTTGGGTTCCAGGACCAACGCGGGGCGCTGCAGCTCTTCGATGAGCCACGCGGTGGTCGCGCTCTTGCCCGTACCCGTCGCACCCATGAGGACGACGTCCTGCTCGCCATCGCGGATGCGCGCAGCTAGCTCACGGATCGCCTTGGGTTGGTCACCCGACGGCGTGTAGGGGGAGATGACCTCGAAAGGCTTGTCTTGGCGGATGACGGGGGTTTCGCTCACTCCCCTACGCTACCGCCCGCGCCCTAGCAACGCGCGGAGGACCCGCCCGGGTGCGCGGCCAGCGAAAGCCAGCCTCGGCCTCGTCGATGCTCCCCTAGAGGTCGGCGGTCAGCCAACGCTCCCACACCTGCGTGCACACCTGCGCCAGATCGTCCGCCCTTCCGCAGTTATCGATCCACACGTGCGCGATCGCTCGCCTTTGATCAGACGAGGCCTGGGCGCGGATCCGGGCGCGCGCGTCCTCGGGGGGTACTCCCCTGCCCTCCAGGCGTGCGACACGCTGCTCGACGGGGGCATCGACGATGACGACGGCGTCAAAACGGTCAGCGGAGTCGCCCTCGACGAGGAGCGGAATGTCGTAGACGGCAAGCGATCCTGCGGGTGCAGCACTCAGGATCTCCCAGGCGCGACGCTCGATGGCCGGGTGGGTGATCGCGTTGAGAGCAGCGACGCGCTCGTCGGCACCCTCACCGGCGAAGACACGACGCGCGAGGCCCGCCCGGTCAAGGGTCCCGTCCTCACGGATCAGATCATCTCCGAATCGTGCGGCCACCTGTACGAGCGCGGGCTGACCGGGTTCGAGAATCTCACGGGCAATTACGTCGGCATCGGCGGCCAGTGCACCCAGAGACTTGAAGGAAGCGGTCACTGAGGACTTGCCCGAACCGATTCCGCCACTCACCGCGACCACGCGTGCGGGTCCCCCACTGCGGTGTTGGTGCAGCGGGCGAAGCAGCGTCGCGGAGCATCCTCCACGAGAGAACGAAGTGATCACCACCTCAGGGTATCGCGGCTGCGGTTGCGTATATGTGCCCTCGTGTAAGAATTGGTGCTGTTAAAGCCCCCACACAACACAGTGAGTAGCAGTGACGCAGACAGTCAACGACGATTCCGGCCAGCGTTCGAGTACCGCGGTCCTCATCGCGACCTCCCTGACTCTTTTCTCCATGTTTTTTGGTGCCGGAAACCTTATTTTCCCGCCGATCATGGGCGCGTCGGCCGGCACCAACTTGACCTCCGCGATGATCGGTTTCCTGATCGGCGGCGTCGCTCTGCCCGTCATCTCGATCATCACGATCGCCCTATCCGGCACCGACATCCGCGATCTTGTCAGCCGCGCCGGAAAGCCCTTCGGGTTCGTTTTCTCGGTCCTGGTTTACCTGTCCATCGGTGCCTTCTACGCCCTCCCGCGAACGGGTGCTGTCTCCTTCTCGACGGCCGTCGCGCCCATCATTGGTACGAAGTCGGTGCTCGCCTCGGTCATCTTCAACCTGATCTTTTTTGGGATCGCCTTTTACCTGTGTTGGAACCCGACGAACATTATCGACAGCCTCGGGAAGGTCCTGACACCGATCCTCCTTGGCCTGCTCGTTCTGCTGGTATTCCTCTGCCTGGCATCGCTGCCGACCTCGCACGATGCGCCCACCGGCGAGTACGTCCACAACCCGCTGGCCGCCGGTCTACTTGAGGGCTACATGACGATGGACTCCATCGCAGCCCTGGCCTTCGGCATCATTGTCGTGACCTCGCTGGGGCATACGGGCGGTGGCATCGGCGCGAAGGTCGTGCGTCGGACCTCGATCGCAGCGGTCATTGCGGGTGCGCTCCTGGGCGTCGTCTACGTCGGCCTGGGCCTCATCGGGCATGTCATCCCGAACGCACAGTCTTACACGGATGGTGCCAGTCTCCTGGCCGACGCCGCGCAGTCGACGATGGGGCGTCCGGGGCAGATCGTTTTCGGTCTGATCGTGCTGACCGCATGTATGACAACGGCGGTGGGCCTCATCGCCGCGACCTCGGAGTTCTTTAACCGTCTGCTGCCCGCGATCCCGTACCGCACATGGATAATCCTTGTCACGCTTATCTCCTTCGTGCTGGCATCCGCGGGACTGTCCTCGGTGCTCACGATCGCGGTACCGATCATTACTTTCCTCTACCCGATCGCTATCACAGTCGTCTTCATGACGATCACGACCCACCCCTTCCGCCTGGCGACCCCCGCGACGTGGACCTTCCGCCTGAGCACGTGGGTGGTCGCCGCATGGTCGGCCGCGACGACGCTCGCCCAGGTGGGCGTCGCCACCGACCGAATCAACTCCCTGCTCACGTGGAGTCCGCTACAGGCCAACCAGCTCGGTTGGATCCTCCCCACCGTCGTCGCGGCGTTGATCGGCGCGTGCATCGACCTAGTAGCGATGAAACACGCTGCCTCGTGAGTGCCAACAGCAAAGGCCCCGCACGGATTCGTTTCTGTGCGGGGCCACGTCGTATCTCCTGCAAGGCCAGAGGTCGCCCGATCAAAGGCTGCTGCTAGGCTTGCGGGGCCCGGCTGCGGTGCCCGTGGGCGGCGGCAGGGCCTGGCCGGGCTTCGAGACGACGCGCCGAGCGAAGCTCGCAGCGCGGACGGCGAGCGGGCGGGCCGCCGCCCACGGGCACACCAAGCAGACCGGTACCAACAGGTGCTCCTCACGGCAACCCGAAATCTGGCGGCACGTCACGCAAAAAGTGGTGGCCCCCAGGAAAACCTGGGGACCACCACTCATGCGTTCACTGTCGTGAACTGACAAGCCGAAGCTCAGTCAGAACGACTGATTCAGTTGTTCGTCAGCTTCTCACGCAGCGCGGCCAGGGCCTCGTCGGACGCAAGGGTGCCCTCGTTGTCGACCGGGGTCGAGTAGGAGGCCTGCTCCTCGATGGAGGGAGCCGCGTCGGCGTCCTCTTCGAGGGCCTTGCGGACCTGAGCCTTGTGGGCCTCCCAGCGGGCCTGAGCCTCAGCGTACTGGGCTTCCCACGCCTCGCGCTGAGCGTCGAAGCCTTCCATCCACTCCTGGGTCTCGGGATCGAAGCCCTCGGGGTACTTGTAGTTGCCGTTCTCGTCGTACTCGGCGGCCATGCCGTAGAGCGAAGGATCGAACTCTTCAGAGTTCGGGTCCACGCCCTCGTTGGCCTGCTTGAGGGACAGGGAGATGCGGCGACGCTCGAGGTCGATGTCGATGACCTTGACGAAGACCTCTTCGCCGACCTTGACGACCTGGTCCGGCAGCTCGACGTGACGCTGAGCCAGCTCGGAGATGTGGACGAGGCCCTCGATGCCGTCCTCGACGCGGACGAACGCGCCGAAGGGGACGAGCTTGGTGACCTTGCCGGGCACAACCTGGCCGATGGCGTGGGTGCGGGCGAAGGCCTGCCACGGATCTTCCTGGGTGGCCTTGAGCGACAGGGAGACGCGCTCGCGATCCATGTCGACGTCGAGAACCTCGACGGTGACTTCCTGGCCAACCTCGACGACCTCGGACGGATGATCGATGTGCTTCCAGGACAGTTCGGAGACGTGCACCAGGCCGTCGACGCCACCGAGATCGACGAACGCGCCGAAGTTGACGATGGAGGAAACGACGCCGGAGCGCACCTGGCCCTTCTGCAGGGTGTGCAGGAAGTTCGTGCGGACCTCGGACTGGGTCTGCTCAAGCCATGCGCGGCGGGACAGGACCACGTTGTTGCGGTTCTTGTCGAGCTCGATGATCTTCGCTTCGATCTCGCGACCGATGTAGGGGGCGAGGTCGCGGACGCGACGCATCTCGACGAGGGAGGCAGGCAGGAAGCCACGCAGGCCGATGTCGAGGATCAGGCCGCCCTTGACGACCTCGATGACGGTACCGGTAACGACGCCGTCCTCTTCCTTGATCTTTTCGATCTTGCCCCACGCACGCTCGTACTGAGCGCGCTTCTTCGACAGGAGGAGGCGGCCTTCCTTGTCTTCCTTCTGGAGGACGAGGGCCTCGATCTGGTCGCCCACGGCGACGACGTCGTCGGGGTTGACGTCGTGCTTGATGGACAGCTCACGAGAGAGGATGACACCCTCGGTCTTGTAGCCGATGTCGAGGAGGACCTCGTCGTGGTCGACCTTGACGACAGTGCCCTCGACGATGTCGCCATCGTTGAAGTACTTGATGGTCTCGTCGATGGCTGCGATCAGGTCTGCTTCCGAACCAATGTCGTTGATAGCGACCTGCGGCGTATTCGTGGTCATGTAGTAGTTTCTCCGAAACGGACTGGATAGTAGATGGACAGTTCCAGTGCGGCAGGACGGATGCGGATGCACCTGTCCCTAGGCACCGTGGTCTAGTTTAGCAGCCTTTGACGCATAAATGTGACGAATGTAGCGCTCGTTTCCGTGGTATGCGTCGCCCCTCCTGCTTCTAATGTGCTGCCAGCTGCCAGGACGCACCGATTCCAACAGCGACATCCAGAGGCACGGAGAGTGTGACAGGCGACGCCATCTTCTCTCGAACGAGGGCCTCGACAGCCTCCTCTTCACCGGGTGCGATCTCGAGGAGGAGTTCATCGTGGATCTGCACGAGGAGGCGCGAGGTCAGGTCGGCCTCGAACAGGGCGGTGGCGACATCCATCATGGCGATCTTGACAATATCGGCGGCACTGCCTTGGATCGGCGCGTTGAGGGCGGCGCGTTCGGCCATCTCTCGGCGCTGGCGGTTGGAGGAGCGCAGGTCGGGCAGGTAGCGTCGGCGACCGAACATGGTCTGCGTGTAGCCGTCGGCGCGAGCCTGGGCGACGAGTCCTTCGAGATAGTCGCGGACCTTGCCGAAGCGCTCGAAGTAACGGTCGCGTAGGGCGGCAGCCTCGGGCACGGGAATGCCGAGCTGTGCGGCCAGGCCGTAGGAGGACAGTCCGTAGGCGAGGCCGTAGGAGGTGGCCTTGATACGCGAGCGTTCCTCACCGGTGACCTCGGCGACGGGCGTCCCAAAGACCATCGACGCCATGGTCCGGTGCAGGTCTTCGCCGGAGTTGAAGGCCTCGATGAGTGCCTCGTCGCCGGACAGGTGGGCCATGAGGCGCATTTCGATCTGCGAGTAGTCGGCGCTCATGAGGGATTCGAAGCCTACTCCGGGAACGAAGGCACCGCGAATGCGCATGCCGTCGGCACTGCGCGCGGGAATGTTCTGCAGGTTCGGGTCGGAAGAGGCCAGGCGTCCCGTGGCTGCGGCTACCTGGGAGAAGGTCGAGTGAATGCGCCCATCGGAGGCGACTGTGGAGGACAGGGAATCCACCATCTGCTTGAGCTTGATGCGGTCGCGGTGAGTGAGCAGGAAGCCGAGGAAGTCGTGCCCCGCTCCCCCACTCTCCTCGGTCTTGGCCCACAGGTCCGCCAGGGCCTCGGCGTTCGTCGTGTAGCCGGTTTTCGTTTTCTTGGTCTTGGGCAGACCGAAGTGGTCGAAAAGGATTTCCTGGAGCTGTTTGGGGCTGGAGAGGTTCACCTCGCGTCCGGCGGCGCTCCAGGCTCCCTGACGGGCGGCGTCAACGTCGGCTCCGAGTTCGGCGGACAGGTCGTCGAGGACGCGCGTGTCCGCGGCGATGCCTGTGGTTTCCATCTGGGCGAGGAGACGTGACAGCGGCATCTCCATGTCGGTAAGGAGCGCGGTTTCGCCGCTCTCGTCCAGCGCCCGACGCAGCTTGTCGGTGAGCGGGTGGAGCGCTGCGGCCAGGCGCCCCGCGCGCACCTGGGCGGCGCTGGGTCCCGCACCAATCTCGCCCAGGTCGAAGAGGGCGTCGGAATCAGCGGCTTCCTCCTCGATGGTGACGCCGAGCAGACGGGAGAGCACATCTTCGAGCTTGTGCGAGCGCTGGTCCGGGTGGACCAGGTATGCCGCGAGCATCGTGTCGAAGGCGACGTCACCGAGCGTCCAGCCGCGCGCGCCCAGGGCGTGGCGCGCTCCCTTCGCGTCGTGGGTGATCAGTGACGAGGCCTGGGCGAGGACCCCGGCCAGGGCCCCCTCCTGCGCGGGACTCAGCTCTGCGGGGTCAATCACGAGTGCGTCGTCGGCTCCCGCCAGGACGATCCGGGTGACCTCGCCGCGCGTGGGGCGCATATCTCCCTCGACCAGGAGAGCAAGGACCGGGTGCGCGTTTGCCCAGGCTGCGACATCGCAGGAGTCATCGGCCAGACGTACCTCGACCTGAGCCTCGGAAGCGGCAGGGTCCACGGCCTCGACGATTGTGTTCTCCCCAACGCCAATGCCGGACACCTCGCGGACCTTGACGCGCAGGCGTCCGAACTCGAGGGAGTCGAAGAGACGGTCAATGGCTGCCACATCGGTCGCGCGGCGCGCTAAGTCTGCGGGGCCAACCTCCAGGTCCATGTCAGTCAGGAGTCGGTTGAGACGTCGGTTGCGAACGACGTCGTCCATGTGCTCGCGCAGCGCAGCGCCGCGCTTGCCGCCGATCTCATCCGCGCGGGCCAGAAGGTTATCCAGGCCATCGTACTTGTTGATCCACTGGGCAGCGGTCTTGGGGCCAACGCCGGGAACACCCGGCAGATTGTCTGAGGTCTCGCCCACGATGGCAGCGATCTCCGGGTAACGGTGGGGAGGCACCCCGTACTTTGCTTCCACGGCCTCGGGAGTCATACGGCGCAGGTCGCCGGGACCCGTGCCCGGGTAGAGGACCGTCACGTTGTCCGTTACCGTCTGGAACGAGTCGCGGTCACCCGACACAACAAGGACGGTCGCGCCCTCGTGACCAGCGCGGTAGGCCAGGGTCGCCAGGATGTCGTCAGCTTCAAACCCTTCGCGCGAGAGCGACACAATACCCATCGCGTCCAGGACCTCACGGATCAGCTCTACCTGCCCCTTAAACTCTTCGGGGGTCGCGTCGCGCGTCCCCTTATAGTCCGGGTACTCCTCGGTCCTAAATGAGTGCCTCGACACATCGAAGGCGACGGCCACATGCGTTGGTCGCTCCGTCTCCAAGAGGCGCGTCAGCATTGACACGAAGCCGTAAACAGCGTTCGTGTGCTGGCCCGTCGCCGTCACAAAGTTGTCCGGCGGCAGCGCGTAGAAGGCACGGAACGCCATCGAATGGCCATCAATAATCAGCACAGTGTCACTCACACATGCCACCCTAGATGCCATGACACACGATCACCAGACGAAACGCTCCCACTCCTCCACGCCCGACCCCCTCGCCCGGGGCGGATGGGTGGGGGCCCACTGGCCCGGCACCCTCATGGAGGCCACCGGCATGGAGGTGCTCGAGCACTCCGCGTCGCGCACCGTCATCTCCATGCCCATCGACGGCAACCGCCAGAGCGCGGGAATCCTCCATGGCGGCGCATCCGCGGCCCTCGCGGAAACCGCCGCCTCGTTCGCCGCCCAGATCCACGCGCGCGAAACCCACCCCGGTAAGCAGGCCTACGCGGTGGGCACTGAACTCAACGCCTCGCACATCGCGGCCGGACGAGAGGGCACGGTCACGGCCACTGCCACGGCCGTGCACCTGGGCCGTTCCTCCACCGTTCACACCGTGGAGATCCGCGACGAAGCCGACCGCCTGATCTCTATCGCGCGCGTCGCCAACCGAATCCTGGTGCGCTCCACGCACGACTAATATCGCGTCGCGACAAGACGACGAAGGCGGGGAGAGTCACGTAGACTCTCCCCGCCTCATCTCAGCCAGTAATCAGTCATCGACCTGGTTGATGACCGCGTCTGCGACCTCGCGCATGGACAGGCGACGATCCATCGACGTCTTCTGAATCCAGCGGAACGCCTCTGGCTCGCTCATCCCCATGTTCTTCATGAGCAGGCCCTTCGCGCGATCCACGCGCTTGCGGGTCTCGAAGCGATCCGTCAGGTCGGCGATCTGGTCCTCCAGGGACTCGATCTCCGCGTGACGCGACAGCGCAATCTCAACGGCGGGGATCAGGTCGGAGGGGCTGAAGGGCTTGACGACGTACGCCATCGCGCCGGCGTCGCGAGCACGCTCAACAAGCTCCGTCTGGGAGAACGCCGTCAGCATGACGACCGCGCACGACAGCTCCTGCAGAATCTTCTCGGCAGCCGTGATGCCGTCCATCTTCGGCATTTTGACGTCCATCACACAAAGGTCAGGTTCGAGCTCCAGTGCCAGCTCGACAGCCTCTTCACCGTCGGCTGCTTCGCCGACGACTTCGAACCCCGCCTGGGTCAGCGTCTCAACGATATCGAGACGAATCAGCCCCTCGTCCTCGGCCACGAGGACGCGACGCGGTTCAGCCTGCTCTTCACTCATTGTCATATCCCTCAGTTTGATTGGTGTGCCCAGCTGTTCTATTGTGGATCTCGCAGACGCGAAAGCCCCGATAGCCCAACTGGCAGAGGCGGTCGGCTCAAACCCGGCTTGTTGTGGGTTCGAATCCCACTCGGGGTACCGCCATTGGAGTACGTGATCTATCCTACCGGCAAACAGGTACCAGTGCGACGCTGGAACAGGGATTGATACGCGTAGTTTTCGCAGACGAACAGGGGCCGACAAGCAACGCTTGTCGGCCCCTCACCGTATCTTTTAGGCAACCACGATCAGCTCGAGGCCGAGGTACTCCGCTGCCGCTCCCCTGAGGGTCGGCTCGTCGAGATCCGCAATCGCCTGCTTGACCCTCGTGTCGTGGAAGTCAGCAAACCACGGCTCAACGGCTCGCGAGAGCTGGGCGACTTCCAGGTTGTTGGCCACGCGACCAAACAGCGTGTCGTGGACCGACACGGTCCGGATGTTCGTATTCATTTTTCCTCCATCTTCCATTGTGGGCGCGCGGAAACATGCTTTGTTCGCACGGGCATTCCAAGAAACGCACCCGCAGCAATCTGCTGTATTCACCGTTCCGTCGTTGGAACGGCGCTACACGCCTTAACGTGTATTCGAGAACTTTATTCCACCGATGCTACTTTGTCCATGCGAATCAACATGTGTTCTCGATAACAAATTGGAGGGGCGTCGACACCAGGCCGACACCCCTCCGTTCGCGTGGATCACGCCTCGCGGGCTCCACCGATCATGTAGTCGGCTTCATCTCCCACCTCGTGAATACGCAGCATATTCGAGGAGCCGGGGATGCCCGGGGGCATACCGGCGACGATGATGAGCTGGTCGCCGATCTCGGCCAGGCGCGAGGACTGCGCGACCAGGTCGAGCTGCCAGACCATGTCATCCGTGTGCTGCACCTCGGGAACGCGGTACGTCTGAATGCCCCACGACAGAGCCAGGCGTCGGCGCGTCGACTCGAGCGGCGTGAAGGCCAGCATCGGAATCGGGCGACGCATACGCGAAAGCATGCGAGCCGAGGTACCCGACTGGGTGAAGGTCACCAGGTAGCGGGCATCCATATGCTCCGCGATACGCGCGGCGGCCTCACAGATGACGCCGGCGCGATCAGCAAAGAAGCCGGGGATGGAGGCGATGCGCTCACCGCCGTTTTCCTCGGTGGACTCGATGATCGCGGCCATCGTGCGAACGGTCTCGATGGGGAACGCACCCACCGAGGTCTCACCGGACAGCATGACTGCATCGGCACCGTCGAGAATTGCGTTGGCGCAGTCGGAGGCCTCGGCGCGCGTCGGGCGCGGGTTCTTGATCATGGAATCCATGACCTGCGTCGCAACGATGACGGGCTTAGCGGCAATACGAGCCAGCTCGATCGCGCGCTTCTGCACCAGCGGCACAGCCTCAAGAGGCATTTCGACACCCAGATCACCGCGGGCGACCATGATGCCGTCGAAGGCCTCGATAATCTCTTCCAGCGCCTCGACGGCCTGGGGCTTCTCGATCTTGGCGATGACGGGGATACGCTTGCCCATCTCGTCCATGATCGCGTGAACGTCCTTGATGTCGTCGGCGGAGCGCACGAAGGACAGAGCGATGAAGTCGGCATCCTGCTCGATGCCCCAACGCAGATCTTCCTTGTCCTTCTCGGACAGGGCAGGCACGGACACGGCAACGCCGGGCAAGTTCAAGCCCTTGTGATCCGACACCATGCCGGGCACCTCGACGCGTGTCACGACGTCGGTATCGGTAACCTCGAGGACACGGACCGCGACGTTGCCGTCGTCAATCAGCAGGCGGTCTCCGGGGGCACAGTCGCCGGGCAGACCTTTGAAGGTGGTACCAACGAGTTCCTTCGTGCCGGGAACGTCGCAGGTCGTGATGGTGAAGGTATCACCGATGTGCAGCTCCTGGGGGCCGTCCTGGAAGGTTTCCAAACGGATCTTCGGGCCCTGGAGATCAACGAGAACCGCAATCGCGCGGCCGGACGTCGCAGACGCCTTTCGCACACGCGAAATGACGGCCGCATGTTCCTCAGCCTTTCCATGCGACCGGTTGATACGCGCGACATCCATGCCGGCGTCCACCAGCGCTTGGAGCTGCTCAGGAGATTCAGTGGCAGGTCCAATAGTGCAGACAATCTTAGCTCGACGCATGGTTGCAAGTTTACCGCTCAATCACGCGGTAATCACGAAGGACCCACACGCACGGAACGTGATCATTCCCATGAATTAGGCGATCATGGGACCTTCGACTCCAATAGCGTGCCCGACGGTGGTTTAAAAGTCCTCGAGAGAACTCTCCTCGGCGGACTCGTCCTCGTCCACGCGCGTCTCGATAATGTCCTCAGCATCGGAGTCGCTAGCCTCAGAGTGATCCCCCTCATGCTCATCATCATCCGTCACTGCCCCGTCACCAGCGACCTCGCACGACCGCCCCAGGCGACCCGCGACAACAAACAGCGCGACGCCAAGGAGGAACACCGCCAGGGACGTCCACACGTTCAGACGCAAACCGGCAACCGTGTGTGCGTCGTCGATGCGCAGCATCTCGATCCACGTGCGTCCTGCGGTGTATACCATCAGGTACATCCCGAAAAGTTGTCCAGCCGCGAAGCGGCGACGGTGCTCAAGCACCACAATGAGCGCCGCGCCGGCCAGATCCCATAGGCTTTCGTAGAGGAACGTCGGGTGGAACAGAGTACCGACCGGATAGCCCACAGGCACATGGGCTGCATCGATCTGAAGACCCCACGGCAGTGTCGTCGGTCCACCGAACAGCTCCTGGTTGAACCAGTTCCCCCATCGACCGATGCCTTGGGCAACGAGTAGCGCCGGGGCCAGCGAGTCTGCAATGGGGCCAAAGCGTACCTTGGCGCGTTTAACGCCAACGTAAGCGCCGAGTGCGCCCAGCGCGACACCGCCCCAGATCCCCAAGCCGCCGCGCCAAATCTGGAAGGCAAGCATCGGGTCGCCGCCGGGCCCAAAGTAGGCCTCGGGCGAGGTGACGACGTGGTACAGGCGGGCTCCGACGACGCCCAGCGGGATCGCCCACAGAGCGACGTCGTAAATCGTGTCGGAGCTACCACCGCGTGCCACGTAGCGGCGAGCGGTCCACCACACGCCCACCACCATCCCAATAGCAATGATGATGCCGTACGCGCGCAGCGGCAGCGGACCGAGGTACCACACGCCCTCGGAGGGTGAAGGGATGCCAGTGGCGGCGACGAGGCTCATGCGCGGGCTCCAGTCACGCCGGACTTCAGCTCGCTGGCAAGCTCGCCCAGGGCCTTCAGACCGCGGTCGAAGTCCTCATCGAAGAGAGTCTTAACGAGCGCGGATCCGACGATGACGCCGTCCGCATAGGCACCGATCTCGCGGGCTTGGACGCCGGTGGAGACGCCGAGGCCAACGCACACGCGCTGTGCCCCCGCGGCGCGAGTACGCGCGACGACGTCCGCGACGTGTTCACCGACGGTCGCACGGGCACCCGTGACACCCATCGAGGAGGCGGCGTAGACCCAGCCTCGCGAGTGCTCAGCGATCAGCTTAAGGCGGTGTTCCGGTGAGGAGGGGGCGGTCAGGTAGATGCGCTCCAGATCGTACTTGTCCGACGCTGCCTCCCACTGCGCGCCTTCCTCGGGTGGCAGGTCGGGGGTGATCAGACCGGAGCCGCCGACCGCCGCAAAGTCCCGCGCGAAGCGTTCGACGCCCCACCACTCGACGGGGTTCCAGTACGTCATCGAGGTCGTCGAGACACCGTACGAGGTCAGCTCGTCCACCGCGTGGAAGAGGTCCTCCAGGTGGGTGCCGCGCTCGAGGGCCGCAACGGTCGCGCGCTGGATCGTGGGGCCGTCCATGCCCGGGTCCGAGTACGGGAAGCCGAGCTCGATGGCGTCCACGCCAGCGTCCGCAAGAACCTTTCCCGCGCGGATCGATTCCTCGACCGATGGGAAGCCGACGGGCAGATAAGCGATCAGCGCGGCGTCACCGCGCTCCAGGGCAGCGTCAATAGCGACGGCGGAGTGGGGTGCTCGCGTCATCTCACTTCTCCTCGTTCTCGTCCAGGACGGCCACGCCGGAGGGGCCGGCACTGGGGTCGATCACCTGCAGCTTCGCGTGTCCGTAGCCGAACCAGCGCGACGCGGTGTCCACGTCCTTGTCGCCGCGTCCCGACACGGTGACGATGGCGATGGGTTCCTCCCCCGGTGCGAAGGGTCCCTCGGCCTCGACCTTCGCGCGTGCCCATGCGCGCACTCCGGCAAGCGCGTGCGAGGACTCGATGGCGGGGATGATGCCCTCCGTGCGCGACAGGAGCAGGAAGGCATCCATGGCCTCGGCGTCGGAGATGGGGATATACGAGGCGCGTCCCGTGCGGGCGAGCCACGCGTGCTCCGGACCAACGCCCGGGTAATCGAGGCCGGCAGAAATCGAGTGTGAGGCCTTGGTCTGGCCATCGCGCTCCTGCAGGACAAAGGTGCGTGCACCGTGAAGGACGCCGACCTGGTCGGCGGTGATGGAGGCGGCGTGACGCCCGGTGTCAAAACCGTCGCCCGCAGCCTCGCAGCCCAGCAGCTCAACGCTCGGGTCGTCGATAAACGCCGTGAAAGAGCCAATCGCGTTCGAGCCGCCACCCACGCACGCCACGACGACGTCGGGCAGGCGCCCCTCGGCGGCAAGCAGCTGGGCGCGTGCCTCGTCACCGATGACACGCTGGAGGTCACGCACGAGCTCGGGGAACGGGTGCGGACCCGCGGCGGTGCCGAAAATGTAGTTCGTCGTCTCAACGTTGGTCACCCAGTCACGGAACGCCTCGTTGATGGCGTCCTTGAGGGTCGCAGAACCGGCGGTCACGGCGATCACCTCGGCACCCAGCATCTGCATGCGCGCGACGTTGAGGGCCTGACGCTCGGTGTCCTCACGGCCCATGTAGATCGTGCAATCCAGCCCCAGGAGTGCGGCGGCCGTCGCGGTGGCCACGCCGTGCTGGCCCGCACCCGTCTCAGCGATGACGCGCGTCTTGCCCAGCTCTTTGGTGAGCAGAGCCTGACCCAGTACGTTGTTGATCTTGTGGGAACCCGTGTGGTTGAGGTCCTCACGCTTGAGGAAGACGCGCACGCCGCCCAGATCGGCCGCAAAGCGCGGAGCCTCGGTCAGCAGGGAGGGACGACCGGCGTAGTTGGCGAACAGGTCGCGCAGGCGATGCTGGAAGGTTTTGTCGCGCCACAGGCGCTTCCACGCAGCCTCAACCTCCTCAAGGGGTCCCATGAGCGACTCGGCGACGAAGCGGCCTCCGAAATCGCCAAAGTAAGGTCCGGGCACAAAGTTTTCAGCCGTCATCACAGTCCTTCCTTGAGCGCCGCGGCGACGCGGGCCTTACGATCCGTGCGCAGCGCGGGGTGCTGCCCGGCGCTGACCATGTCCTGAATACTCGAGCGCGGGTCACCCGAGGTCACGAGCGCCTCGCCGACCAGAACGGCGTCCGCGCCCCACTTCGCGTATTCAAAGACGTCGTGGGCCTTGGCGACACCCGACTCTGCGACCGCAACGACGTTCTGCGGGATGACGTCGATGACCTGCTCGACGGTCGAGCGGTTAACCTCGAGGGTCTTCAGGTTACGGGCGTTGACGCCGATGATCGATGCACCGGCTTCAAGGGCACGCAGCGCCTCCAGGCGCGAATGCGTCTCAACGAGCGCCTCCATACCGAGCGAACGCGTGCGCTCCAGCAGGGAGACCAACGCACTCTGCTCCAGGGCAGCCACGATCAGCAGGACGAGATCCGCGCCGTGAGCACGCGCCTCGTGGATCTGATACGGCGTCACGATGAAGTCCTTGCGCAGGACCGGGATATCGACCGCCGCGCGCACCGCGTCGAGGTCGGCCAGCGAACCATGGAAGCGGCGCTGCTCGGTCAGCACAGAGACCACGGAGGCTCCCCCGGCCTCGTACATCGATGCCAGCGCTGCGGGGTCGGGGATATCGGCGAGCGCCCCCTTGGAGGGAGACGAACGCTTCACCTCGGAAATGATCTTGACGGCACCATCTCGGTTGCGAAGGACACCCAGGGCGTCCTTCGCCTCGGGGACGGCCTGCTCCATTTCCTTGACACAGCTGAGAGGAACGCGGTCCTCGCGCTCTTTCAGGTCGTCGAGGACCCCTGCAATAATGTCATCGAGAACGCTCACGACGCTCCCCTTTCACCGAGAAACAATTGGACGCCATCAAGGCTAGCGAATAATAGGGACGCCCGTTTGCAGCGTCCGGACGCGCGTGTCACGACAGAGGGGCCAGCGTCGAGGCGCGCACGACGGATTCCACTGCGGCTGCCGCCTTGTTACGGGACTCCTCGTACTCAAGCGCGGGCACCGAGTCAGCGACAACGCCGGCACCGGCCTGCACCGAGGCAACGCCATCCTTAAGGGACGCTGTGCGGATCGCGATCGCAAGGTCCGCATCACCCGACAGGTCGAAGTAGCCAACGACGCCGCCGTAAACACCGCGCGCTGCGGGTTCGAAGTCGTCGATCAGCTGGATCGCACGAGGCTTGGGCGCACCCGAGAGAGTGCCCGCCGGGAACGTCGCGACCAGGGCGTCGAGGGCGTCCGCATCCGGGCGCAGCACTCCCGTGACGGTCGAGGAAATGTGCTGGATGTGCGAGAAACGCTTGAGTTCCATGAGCGTGGCGACCTCGACCGAAGCGGGGTCACACACCTTCGACAGGTCATTACGCGCCAGATCGACCAGCATGACGTGCTCCGAGAGTTCCTTCGGGTCCTCGAGGAGCTCAGCGGCAAGGCGATGGTCCTCCGCAGAATCGCCACCGCGCGGACGCGACCCGGCGATCGGATAGGTCCACACCCGCCGCCCCTCGGCCTTGACCAGAGTCTCCGGCGAGGAACCCACGACCTCGAAGTGGCCGCCACGCTCGTCGGGCAAGTCCATGTAGTACATGTAGGGTGACGGGTTGACGGTGCGCAGCACGCGGTAGACGTCGACGCCGCTGGCATTCGTGGAGACATCGAGTCGCTGGGAGAGCACGATCTGGAATGCATCACCGTCCGTGATCGCCCGCTTGGCGGCGTTAACGGAGGATTCGAAGTCTGCGCGCTGCGTGCGCTGACGGACGGCAGGTGCCTCCTGGCCACTCACCCCCAGCACAGCCGGAGCGATGGGCGAGGCGAGCTGGGCTGTCATAGCGTCCAGGCGCTCGATCGCGCGATCATAGGCACCGTCGACACCCTCATCCGAGCCGTTGAGGTTCCAGGCGATGGCCATCAGGTACACCGACCCCGTCGCGTGGTCGATGGCGGCCACCTCGGTGGCGAGCACGAGCGTCGCGTCGGGGACATCGGACTCCTTGGGGGCTGTTGCCGCCAAGGTCGGCTCCCATTCGGGGATGATACCCCAACCGAGCGAGCCGACGAGAGCGCCCGTCAGCGGGGGCAGCCCCTCGATGGGCGACGCCGCCAGCTGCTCAAGCGCGGAGTGCACGACCTCTAGGAACGTACCCTCCGGCTGCGCCCCCTCCGGATGAGCACCCACCCACTGGGCATGACCATCACGGGCAACGATGGCACCGGCACTCGACGCGCCGACGAAGGACCAGCGCCCCCAGGAGCCACCATGCTCGGCGGATTCGAGAATAAAACTGCCATAGTCACCATGAGCAAGCTGGCGGTAGACGCCGACTGCGCTCAGCTCGTCAGCGAGAACACGGCGCACGACGGGGATCACGCGCCGAGATGCGGCGAGCGACGTGAACACGTCACGAGGAGGCCACGTGTGGCCCCATTCGAGGCTGACAGGCTCGGACTGATGCGAAGGCGTCGTAATACTCACCGTGTCATTGTCCCATCCCGGACCCACTCCGTCCCGACGGGTCCACGATGAGGCCAGTGACAAAGGCCTATAGCCAGTCGGGGACGACGCCCCACGCGATGGTGCCCACCAGCGCGGACCCAATCATCCACGGCCCCATGGGAACGCGGCTCTGCGTGCCAGCCCAGCCGACGACGATCTTCCACAGGGCCGCGAGACCGGCGGAGAGAAAGGACAGAGCCAACGCGGCGACTGCGGCCTCGAGACCAACAGATCCCACCATCGCACCGAGGACGGGGGCGAGCTTCACGTCGCCTCCGCCCATTCCACCGGGCAGGCGATTCAGGATCGCAATCGGGATGGTCCAGATGAGCATGCCTATCACGCAGCCAATGAGCCGCTGTTGCCACATCGGTGAAATGAGCATTCCGACAAGGGCACCCGCGAGAACACCGATGCCCATGACCGCCGTATACGTGTTCGGCAACCGATGCGTGCAGGCATCCACGTACGCGCTCAGCGCACCAATCATGGCCACCGTCATGACGGCGGGCATGCCTGGGCGCATCTGGGCACCTACGAAAAAGAACGCTCCGAAGATTCCAGCACACCACACGATGGCATTGCGTGTCAGCGGTTTCTGCGTGGCCTCGATGAAGTACCGGCGCTGAATCCTCCAACCAGAGCGCCACAGCCACGCCAGAATAATGATCCACGTGAGGAAGCCCGACACAAGGGACAGATCGGCGCTGATACGAGGTGGAAGCCACTCGACGATCACGGGTGCACCGTTTCCCCGGCCTCGCGCGCGCGGCGCTCCAGCTCAGCCTCCAGCGCATGACGCATCACGGCGGGATCGGGGCTGCGACCGGTCATCAGCTGGACCTGTGCGGCCCCCTGGTAGACCAGCATGTCGGTGCCTTCAGCGACGACTCCCCCGGCTTTCTCGAAGGTGGTGCGCAGCGCGGTGTCACGCGGCGAGTAGATGACGTCCAGGAGAATCTGGCCCTCGCGGGGTGCCAGACAGCTCGCTATGGGATCTGCAACGCCCGCGGGCAGCGTCGAGATCAGCACGTCGGCGCGGGCGGCAGCACTCGCTACCGCAGAGACGTCGGACCACATGACCTGCTCGACGCTCACGCCGAGGCGTGAGGCTGCGGAGATGACCGAGCCGGGACCACCGAAACGTCGGGCAGCCACTGTCGTCGTCGTGATTCCCAGCTCGCCCAAGGCTGCCAGGGCAGAGGAAGCAGTTGCGCGCGCTCCGAGCACGAGGGCACTCGACGGAACGGGTACGCCAGAGTGCGAGCACGCACGGCGGATCGCTGACGCAATACCGGTGACATCGGTGTTAAATCCCGCGAGCATTCCTGCCGAGGGCACGACCGTGTTGACGGCTCCTACCGCGCTCGCCAGCGGGTCGATGGCATCGAGCAGCGGCATGACGGCCTGCTTGCAGGGCATCGTGACCGACAGTCCGCGGAAGGACTCGTCGAGCTGGCCGATGAAAGTCGGCAGAGACTCTTCGGTCACCTCGGCGCGGCGATACTCCCATCCGTCGATCCCGAGCTGTTCCCACGCCGCCCGGTGGATGACCGGGGACAGTGAGTGAACAATAGGGGATCCAATAACTGCGGCCCACATCGTCATGACTGCGGCGAGCACTGAATCGGGTGCTTGGTGCAGTACGCGTCCAGCTTCGCTTTGTTCTTCTCGTGCTCATCGGCAGTGGCCGCGAAGAGAGTCTCACCCGAGTTGAGGTCGACCGTCACGAAGTAGAGCCAGTCGCCCGCTTCCGGGTTCAGAACGGCCTTGATGGCGTCCGCACTCGGCTGGTTGATGGGCGTGGGCGGCAGGCCCGCGTGCAGACGCGTGTTGTAGGGGTTGTCGTTATCGAGGTCAGCTTGGCTCGGCAGGCCGGACTCCTTGCCGGCTCCGTAGAGCGTGGTCGAGTCCATGCCAAGGACACCATGTGTATCTTTGTCGTCGACGAGGCGATTCTCGATGACGCGGGCGACCTTGGGCATGTACTTCGGGTTGCTCCCCATCTCTCCCTCGACGATCGACGCCTTGATAAGGACCGTCTCGCGGTCCGCAGCGGGTACCCCGAGCGCATTCAACTCGTCGATAGTCGCCTTGACCATGCGGGCGATGACAGCCGTCGGGGTGTCGCCTTCCTCGACCTTGTACTCGCCGCGGTGCAGCCATCCCTCAGCGCTGCCACCCGCTTCAGCGGGCAGGCCGATGGCGGCGGTGTCCGCGAAAGCCTTGTCCACGTCCGCGGAGGAAACATCCAGGACGTCCACGATGCGTCTCTTGATGACGGACATGCGTTCGCCTGCGAGGACCGTGATGGTCGACTCGACACGGTTCATGGGATCGAGCATCACGGCAAGCGCGTCGGCCGCGCTCATCTGGCGCTTGAAGCGGTAGGTGCCCGGGTTAATTGTGCGTGCCGCGCTGTTCTTTTCGTACTGGCGGACAAAGGCACCCACCGACTTGACGACGCCGGCCTCGTGTAGGGCACGACCGATGTCACGACCCGTGGCCTGGTCATCGATGGTGACGAGGATTGCGTCAGTGCCCGGCCCCGGGAAGTCGTCGGAGGCGACCATTGAGGTATTCATGAGCTGCGAGTAGGCCACGTAGCCTGCCCCACTGACCAGTCCGATCACGAGGAGCAGCACGAAGAAGGAACGGATGCGACGACGGCGCTTGCGCTTGCGCGCCGCATTTCTCTCGGAGGCGATGCGACGCGAGCGCATGCCGGTAGTCTCGGAGGGGTCTTCTGAGTGTTTACGGGAGCGGCCTTCGTCTCCGGTTCCGGCGATGATTGCGTCGAATCCGCTGACCGCGGCTGCCTCTTCTCCGGGATCCGTCAAGGCATCAAAGCCGACGTCGGTCAATGTGTCGAAGGACTCGTCATCGTCGTCCGCAACCGACGGTACTCCAGCATCGGGCGTCAGGGTAGGGTCCGGCATCGTGCGCGTTGACCGCCACAAGCCGCGAACGGAGCTCTTCTTTGTCGCGGTGGCCCGGTCAACCCCCTGCAAGGGAGTCCGGGTCGGGTCGGGGTCGGTGAAGTGGCGCCGCGAGGTCTCACGGGCGGGCGTCGACCTGGGATCGGATGAGGCCTGGGGACGCCTCTCGCCGCCACGCGCCGACGTGGGGTCAGACGAGGCCTGGGGACGCCTCACACTGCCACGCGCCGACGTAGGGTCAGACGAAGCCTGAGGACGCCTCACACTGCCACGCGCCGACGTAGGGTCAGACGAAGCCTGAGGACGCCTCACACTGCCACGCGCCGACGTAGGGTCAGACGAAGCCTGAGGACGCCTCTCGCCGCCACGCACCGACGTAGGGTCGGATGGAGCCGAAAGCTGTTCCTCGTTCGGAGCATCGGAGTACACCTTCCGCTGGCCGGAATGAATTTCGCGGCGCGAACGGAAGGGAAAGTTGGGGGGCGTACTCATCGATTCGCTCCTTCGCTGATCTCGAGGATGATCTCCTCGCCCGGCGCACGACCGCTCATGCGTTCGAGCTCAAGGGCCTGTTCAAGGATGATCTGTGCCGCAACCTGATCGATCACGCTGCGGTGTTCGTATTCCGGGATTCCAGACGCGCGTAAACGCGCATGCGCCTGGTTCGATGTCAGCCGTTCGTCCACCATTGCGACGCGAACGTCCGGCATAAGCTTCTTGAGGTGGCGCGCATACTTGCGCGCCCCCTTAGCGGAGACTCCTTCGCCGCCGCGCAGGTGCCTGGGCAGACCCACGATCACCTCGATGGCATCGTGTTCGGTGACAATTTCGGCCAGGGCAGACAGGTCCGACAGATCGGGTGCGCGCGTCAGCGTTTGGACCGGCATCGTCAAGATGCCGTCAGGGTCGCAACGGCTGACGCCGACACGAACGGTGCCGACGTCTACGCCTATGCGAATACCCCTACGCAGGCTCACAGGGCCTCGATCTGCGAACGAATCGCGTCAAGTGCGGTCGGGATGCCCTCGGGCTTTGTGCCGCCACCCTGGGCGATATCGTCGCGGCCACCGCCGCCGCCACCCATGTACTTACCGACGGCGCGCACAAGCGCGCCTGCCTTAACGGAGGCCTCACGGGCACCCTCGTTCGTCGCGATAACCAAGGAAGGTTTACCGCCGACAAGACCGGCAAGCGCTACGACGACACCGCGCTCGTTGCCCATGCGGTCACGAACGTCCAGAGCCAACGTACGCAGTGCGTCAGCCGACGGCATCTCACCAACGGCAGAGGCGACAAGGCTGACCTTACCCACGCGCTCGGAGGCAGCGGCGAGCTCTCCGCCGCGGCGCAGCGCCTGCTCGGTACGGATCTTGTCTAGTTCCTTCTCGGACTCGCGCAGCTTGGCGAGCAGAGACTCGATGCGCTCGGGCAGTTCGTCGGCACGCCCGCCCACAAGCTGAGACAGCTGGGAGACCAACGCGTGTTCCTTCGCCTGGAACTCGTACGCGCCGTCGCCAACGAGGGCCTCGATGCGGCGCACACCGGAGGCAACGGATCCCTCGCCAAGCACCGTCACACGGCCAATATGGCCCGTCGTGGGCACGTGGGTGCCACCGCACAGCTCACGGTCGAAGCCATCGCCGATTGTCACGACGCGAACCTCGGAACCGTACTTTTCGCCGAAGAGAGCGATTGCGCCCATCTCCTTGGCCTTCTCGATGCTCATGACCTCCGTTGTGACGGGGAGATCCTCAGCGAGCTTCTCGTTAACAAGAGCCTCAATGTCGTTCAGCTGGGATCCGGCAAGCGCGCTCGAATGACGGAAGTCAAAACGCAGGCGCGACGGCGAGTTCTCTGAACCCGCCTGATCCGCATTCTCGGACACGACATTGCGCAGGCCCGCGTACACCATGTGAGTAGCGGTGTGGGCGCGAGCAATCGCGAGGCGACGCTCGCCGTCAATCTCGGCGTAGGCCTTCTCCCCC
>NZ_CAJPJE010000023.1:0-29547 GCF_905369875.1 Actinomyces sp. ICM47 | reverse complement strand
GTTACTGGTTGGTTGCGGATTGGTGATTCGTGGTATTTCTTGAAGGAGTCGGGTGTGATGGTGACCGGTTGGGTGTGGATTGGGGGGACGTGGTACTTCTTCTCTGATTCGGGCCAGTGGAGCTGAGCTGAGTGATTGATGCGGGCGTGAGCGCCCGAGTGTGCGCCCCGGGACACCACCCAGGGGCGCACACCTGTCCGCAGCTGCAGTGCTGGTCACAATTATCGGCGTGGATGAAAGTTTGTCAGTTTATTATAGTGCGTCTCCATGTCCCCCATATAGCCTTGTAAAACGCTGGGGTGTCAGGCGCTGTTGGAATATTAAAGGCTGTCGGAATGGGTTGTTATGTCAGCTAAAATAGTGTCGGCCTACTGTTGGAACGATTGTCTGTCAAACAGTATCAATTATCGACTAAGCTCCATCGGTTTATGATTGACAGGTGAGGATCGCAGTGACGTGACCCTTACCTCCACCCCTTTTGTCGACCAAGTGAGCCACAGATGTCCCGACGAAAAGTCACGGCACTGGCGCTGATAGCGGCAGGTGCCCTCGTTTTTACCCCAGTCACAATCCCATCGACACGTGCGGCTGCCGTCACCGACGACGCCCAGCAGCGCACCCTCGCTGCCCAGAGCGACGACGCGCAGTCCGGCGGCGACGCACAGTCGCGCATCCCGCAGGACGCTGCCACGGCCTCGGACGTTGAAGGACATGCCAGCGACGACACGCCGACCACGATCATCGTCCAACTTGAGGACGGAGACGTCGGAATTCCCTGGGATAAGCGCGTCTTCGGTCTGAGCGCGGATACCAAACACGCAGAGATGAAAGCCCGCATCGAGTCAGAGGTTGATCGGGTAGCGTCCGGCTCGGTCGTCACCGTCCTGCGCGAATACAGCCACGCGCTCGACGGCTTCGCGCTCGAAGCCCCGGCCTCCTCCCTGGAGGCCATTCGTGCCACCGAAGGCGTTAAGGCAGCATTCGTCGAGCAAACCTACGATCCTACGACGATCAGTGAGGAGGCAGACAATGCCGTCCTCACCGCCATTGACCCCAGCGTGCTCAATTCCTCCACGCTCGAGATGATTCGCGCCAACCAGACCGGCCTGAAGGGCGACCGCCAGGTTATCGAAATCATCGACACAGGACTGGTGATAAGGCATGCAGCCTTTGCCGGCTCCATGGACGGTGTTGACGTGCGCATGAGTCAAGCGGACGTCGAGGCCTTAACCAGTTCCCGCACGGGAAAGGGGGACGTTACGTGAGCAAAAAGATCCCCTTTGTCTACGATTACGCCGACGAGGATGACAACCCGAATCCCGGATATATCTTCAACAGCCAGCACGGGACACACGTCGCCGGTATCGCCGCCGCCAATGCGCCCGAGCTGCGGGGCGTTGCGCCGAACGCTCAGATCATCGCTGCAAAAGTGGCCGGAGATGGCAGCGGTATTCAGGACAGGGCAGTGCTGGATGCGCTCGATGACGCCCTCATCCTCAAGCCGGACATCATCAACCTGTCTCTTGTGCGAGGCGGAGGCATGAGCAGCGAGGCCGGCAGCGTCTACGATGGCGTGCTCAAAGCCCTGACAGATGAAGGCATCACCGTCAACGTGTGCGCGGGGAATGAGGGGTCTGCCGCGTACGGAACCCTCAACGGCAGTGCTGCACCCTACGCGACCGAACCGGATACTTCCACGGTGACCGAGCCGGGTTCCTTCAAACCGTCGTTGACCGTCGCCTCGGTCGATAACGTGTTGGCCTTGCCCTATCTGACGTACGAGGACCAGCGGATCTTCTACAGCGCCGCCGTTGATAGGGATGATCAGGCGAAGGCTGACCTGCGTGCCATCCCAGAGGGAACCTACCGCGTCATTGACGCCGGCGCGGGTGATGCAAGCACGCTCAAGCAACTCGTCGCCGACAACCAGGGCGATCTCTCCGATGTCATTCTCCTGGAAAACGGCGGCGGGAACAGGGAATACAGTGACAAGATCAGTGCCTGGCGGCAAGTGAGTGCGGCTGAGTCCCTGTCAGCGCGCCCAGCAGCGCTCATGCTCGGAGACCCCGATCAGGGTGTGGTTCCCTACGCGGCAATAATCGACGAGCATGCAACTTTGCCGACCGTCACCATCACGAACAAAGACCACGGCACTCTCGCCGAGGCGCTACGATCCTCTGCCTCCGGGAGCGTGACGATCACCCTCACGTATTCCGACCAGGTTCCCGTGACCGATATGCCGATGGTCTATCCCACTTCCTCCTGGGGCGTGTCACCCGACCTCACACTCAAGCCCGAGATCACCGCACCCGGCGGCAATGTCGTCTCCGCTGGATATCTTGACCAGTACGTGCGAATGACCGGCACCTCGCAGGCAAGCCCGCACGTCGCTGGCGTGGCCGCCCTCGTGCGTGAGCGCATCGCAAGCGATCCGTTGTTCGCGCGCATGAGCCACGCAGATAAGGACGCTGTCGTTGCGAATATCCTGATGGGCACCGCTCATCCGCTCCAAGACGTTGAGCAACGCAACGGAACCTATTACTCGCCGCGCAGAGTCGGTGCCGGCCTCATCGACGCGGTCGCGGCAACCACCACGGCCGTCTACCCAACCGTGGAAGGAGCATCCGACCCCTCTCGCCCGAAGGCAGACCTCGGGGATGGAACGCAGGGCTGGCGCTTCACGGTGAGGCTGACCAACTTGTCCGGCGACGACCACACCTACACGCTCGGCGGCCAAGCTCTCTCCGAGATCACCGAAAACGGGTACTTCACCCAGCACTCCAAGAACTGGGCGAATCAGGGTATCTCCCTGATCTTCTCGGCGAACACGTTGCGCGTGCCCGCCAGATCGAGCTCCTCCGTGACCGTCACGGTGACCCCTCAGGCTGAGTTTGCCTCGTACGCCGCCGAGAACGCGCCTAAGGGAACCTTTATTGACGGCGCCGTCACCTTCGCGAGCACCGATGGGGCACCCAACCTGACGGTTCCCTACATGGGGTTCTACGGCTCCTGGGGAGACCCCAGCGTCTTCGACGCGCAGGGAAGCGACTTCCACGCCGACCGGTCTTCCCTGATCAACCTGGCGACGCGCGCTCCGCTCGATGAGCCGCGCGTGGGACTCGACGGTGCCCGCTACGTCGTCTCGCGTTCGACTCTGCCTGGAGCACCGACGTCGATTGCACCTCGTACTGTCCTGCTGCGCAACGTGCCGGTGGTGACCTACACCTACAGGAACGAGGCCGGTACGGTTGTGCGCTCGTACACGCGTCACCGCGCACGAAAGTACCCCTTCGATGGGAAAGCGGAAGTTCCTGACACCGTCGACGCCCAGGCTGACACCGCCGAAACCCCTCACGCGGACGCGGCCGTCTTTGACGGATTCGACGCGTCGGGTACAGAGCTGCCCGACGGACCCTACACCCTCACGATTGAAGCAGCATCGGACGGCCCGTCTTCGACCACGCACCAGCAAAGCTACGAGCTGATGCTGGACACCCAAGCTCCCGTCGTGACCACGCTCGACGTCAGGGATGACGCAGGGGAACGCACACTGGTCATCGACATCACCGACTCCTCGCCGCTGGCCGGGTACGGGTTCTCCGCGATAACCGAGAACGAACCCGCCTACTCGGTGACGGAAGGCTTGACGGACGTACATCAGAGCGACGGCACATACACGAGCCACTACGAGATTGCGTGGAAGGACCTGCCCGAGTCCCTGACGGTGACCAACCCGGCCGCCCTGACCCTGTACGCCTGGGACGCGGGCAAGAATCGGACGACGGCACACGTGAACCTGGCGGGGATCCCGATGACCGCGCTGTCCCTGACTCCGCAGTCCTCCTCGCTTATCGTCGGGCAGACGACGACCCTGCGCGCAGACTACGAACCCGCCAACGCGACCGTCACCGGCCTCGTGTGGTCCTCCTCGAACGAGGCCGTGGCGACCGTTGACGATCAAGGACACGTGCGGGCGGTGGGAACTGGAAGCGCGACGATCACCGCGGCCGACGCGACGCAATCGAGCGTGTCCGCGAGCGCGCAGGTCAGCGTCCGCGCGGTCTCATCGTGGACGGGTATCGAGCTGTCGACGTCCTCGCTTACTCTCCAGACGGGGCAATCGGCGACAGTTGAGGCGTTCCTTGCATCAGCCTTCAAGGGGCGCACGGTGACGTGGAAGCTGGTGCCTGCTTCTCTTGGAACGGTCACGACCAGCCGTGACACGCTGTCGGCGACGGTGACGGCGTCGAGCACGGAAGGAAGCGGTACGTTGCGTGCGATGGTGAGAAATCGCTATGGGCGGGCGAGAAGCGTGTCCATCCCGGTCGCGATCGAAGGCGAAGCCGCCCGGGACTTCGTGATCGATGCGTCGGGTGTCTTGACCAGCTACGAGGGGTCCTCGCCCGACGTGACGATTCCGGATACGGTCACGGTGATCGCACCCTCCGCTTTTGATAAGGCACGTCAGGTGATTCGCAGCGTTCGTATTCCCGCGAGCGTCCGAGAAATTCAAGCAGACGCGTTTGCATCGACCGCTTTGACCTCGGTGACATTCGATGACACGCGAGACTATCCTTCGCAGCTGACAACGGTGGGGGAGAGGGCGTTCGCGTCGACTGCCCTGACGTCGATTGTCCTGCCTGGTGCGGTGACGACCATCGGTGCCCACGCATTTGACGGTGCCATGTCGTTGACGGAACTGGAGATTCCCGACTCCGTGCAATACTCGGGCGGACTGGCGAATACGGGACTCGAGACGGTCGAGTTTGGAACGCAGATCAGGAAGATTTCGTCGAGGGGCACAAGCCTCGCGGCTCCCCAGCACCTCATCGTGCGAGGTGGGGTCCAGGGCGTCGTGGATTACGAAGAGAGCGCCTCGGATACATCTTTGATGAGTGCATTCTTCGGCGAAGGGATAACGGACATCACCCTCTCGGGGAGCTTCCCGAGAGTCGTCGTCCTGCCGTCCACAACCACACAATTCGCCCTGTACTCCTACCTGCTTGGGGGAAGACCCGACGACATCGACGTGTATGTCGCCGACGCGCAGGGATCGCCCGCATGGGTCACGGCTGAGAACGCGCTGCTCGAAGCACGCCTCGATACCGCGCGCATCCATCGGTACACCCCCGCGACTGTGACCGTTTCTGGCGCGGGAATCACCGAGGCCGATGACGGGTACGAGCTGTTGGCATCCGTCGGTACCCCGACCCAGATCACCGCCTCCGTGACCGGTGGCGTTCCGGGCGGATACCAGATGCGAGCCACGCAGGTTGGCGCGGACGGAACCGAGACACGCGTGCTCGACTGGGCGGACATGACGGCCAACGCCGACTCTGCCTCTGCGCTTCTGTCGTGGAACCCGACAAGCAGTGATACGACGCTGCGCATCGAGGTGCGCGACGCCACGCACCTGCGTCACCCGGTGACGGTGGCGCTCGCGGGCAGTCCTCAGCCGGTTCCGACCCCGCAGGTGGGATCGTGGTCGCACAACGGGAGCTGCTGGAGCTACCGGTACGCGGATGGCACTGTTGAACGCAGTTCGACGCTCACCATCGACGCGCAGGTGTACCGATTCGGCGCGAATGGGTGTGCGAAGACCGGGTGGGTGCTCGACGGGGACTCGTGGTACTACCACTCCTCGACGGGTGCTCAGCAGAGCGGATGGCTGACGCTGGGCACGGATACGTACTATCTGGATCCCACAACCGGTGCGATGGCCACCGGCTGGTTCACAGACAGAGGTGCCTGGTACTACCTGCAACCCGGCACCGGAGCTATGGCGACGGGATGGGTACGCATCGGGTGGAAGTGGTACCACTTCTCCGACACGGGCCAGCTCCTGTAGCATCCCTGCCATGGTGCCAAGGCGCGCGCCTCGCTCGCGCCCCGAACACCGCGTCGGGACGCGAGCGCATAAAGTCCCAGGCTTTTCCCAGGTTGCCTGTGGGGTCCCACAAGGTTGGCTCCTTACAGTAAGCGTCATCGCAAGGGAACACGGCGCGGGCCGCACGGGTCCGAGTAATGCCGACGAGCTACGTTTGAGGAGTCATCTGGGAGAACTCGCACTGTGTTGATGGGATACGCCGAGGGGCCGACCGTCAGGTCGGCCCCTCGGCATATCTGCACGCGCTCGACGAGCGAGTGAACAGGGTGAGGTTTATAGGTCGCTGCGTGCACTAGTCGGAGGCTGGGACTTCTCTTGCGCACGTCAACCCGCTCATCGGAGCGTCGGCGGGGCTGCCCACGTGCGGAGCAGCGGGTTCACGTGCGGGATAGAGGGTTCGCATACGGATGCGCCCCGAAGCGTCCCGCGATACGTCGTTTCCCATCACCCCTCGTGCGTGAGCTGAAGGCTAACCGACGTTTCATAGTGGAGCGTGGGGACGGGAACCACCGGTCCGTGTTTACCAAGTGGAAAGCGATAGACTTTCGCGGCATCTACGAACTCAATCAAGGAGAAACCCATGAAGCGCCGTCTCGTCGCCGCCGGCCTCGTCCTTCTGTTCCCGCTCGGCATGGCTGCCTGCGGATCCCAGTCCAAGGCCGATGCCTGCAAAGAAATCAACAACGCCCGCGATAAGGCCCTGGAGCAGGTGGATGCGCTATCCGTGTTCTCTGGTTCCGAGGACTTCAAGAACAAGCTGGACACGTTCCTCGCCATCCACAAGGAAGCCGCCAAGAAGGTCACCAACAATGACGTGAAGGCGGCGTACGCGGACGTCATCACCGACATGGACAAGCTCGCTGACGCCATGAACAACGGTGCCGACTTCTACGAATCCGACGAGGTCCTGGACCTCACCACAGAACTATCGGCGCACGGCGAGAAGCTCAACGAGCTGTGCGGTTTCTCGTGGGATCGATGACGCATCGCTGACAATCCGAGCGCATGCGGGGGGCGGCCAACCTGGTCGCCCCTCCCGTATAGTCAGGAGCAACATGCGCCACCCGGGATGTTGTGCGTAGTGGCTGTTGGGACACCCGGGCAGCACAAGGCCGGGACGCGCCGGGACTCTACGAAAAAGCCCAACGCGCCCCGGCCTCGTCACTGATGGGGCGGACGACTTTAGAGGCGCTCAACCCCCGCGTCCCACGCGGCGCGCATGGGGTTCGCGTCGGCGACCAGCTGATCGAAGCGCAGATCGGCGATATCGATGACCTCGCCGAGGGCGAAACGAGCCTCGCGGGCCGGGGAATGTTCGACGCGGCGCCAACCGGATTCCAGCAGGTGCTTGCGATCCACCACGTTATCCACGCAGATCACCAGCGGACGGCCAAACTTCTCGCGGTACGCGCTGGCCAGGGCGCGCAGCTCCTCGGCCTCCTTGTCCGTCAGATCACCGACCGACAGGTTCGCCGTATCGGCCAGGGACTGCTCGTCACCCTGGCCATCGAGGACCAGCGACACGATATCCGAGTACGACGCGATGAGTTCTTCGGCCTCCTGCTGCGTTGCCGCCAACACGACGTTCTCGAAGGAAGAACGCAGGTCGGACACTGACCCAAAGGGGCGGGCATCCCAGGCACGCTCCGCCGGCCATGTCTGCGTCGTGAACATCTGGGAGAACGTCGACACGAAGGTCTCGCGATCCATCGCGTTCACGTCGTCCAGGTTGATCTTCTTGCCGTCCACAACGGCCACGTCCGGGGAAGCAGGGCGACCGATGTGGAAGAATAGAAGGTTCAGGATGATGGCGGTCAGCGAGCCGATCGTCACGCCGGAGCCGAAGATGATCTGCAGCCAGGCGGGCATGACCGTGACGATGCCGGGCTTGAGGGTGACCAGCAGTGCCATGCCGATTGACGTGGAGACGATGACGGCGTTGCGGTTGTCACGAAGGTCGACCTTGGCCAGGGTCTGGATACCCACGACGGCGACGTTGGCGAACATCGCGAGGGACGCGCCGCCGATGACGGGCTGCGGAATCGACGCGACGATGGCCGCCGCCTTGGGCAGCAGCCCGATGATGATCATGAAGACGCCGGCGGCCGTGACGACCCAGCGGGACTTCACGCGGGTCAGGCGCACCAGGCCGACGTTTTGCGCAAAGCAGGTGTAGGGGAACGAGTTGAGGACGCCGCCCAGCAGGGTGGACAGGCCGTCGGCGCGCAGGGCGTTGGCGATGTCGCGCGGGGCGATGCGCTTGCCCACGACCTCGCCGGTCGCGAAGACGTCACCCGTGGTCTCCACGGCAGTCACCGCCATAACAATGATCATGGCGACAATGGCGGTCACGGAAAACTTCGGGATGCCGAAGTAGAAGGGCGTGGTGATGCCAAGCCAGGTGGCCTCGCCCACGCCCGAGAAGTCGGTCTTGCCCAATGCGAAGGCGACGGCGGTCATGATCAGCAGGGCAAGGAGGACGGACAGGGTACCCATAAAGCCCTTGAAGAGCCGCTGGATGATGACGATGATCGCGATTGTTCCGAAGGCGAAGCCGAGGGCCTCGTAGGTCGCCGCGGCTTTCGCTGCCTCGTCGGTGGCCTTATCGGCCCACGCGACGATGTCGCCAGCGGAGACTGACAGCAGGGTCGTGCCCATGACGGTCAGCAGCGTGCCCGTGACGATGGGCGGGAAGAAGCGCAGGAGCTTCGCGAAGAAGGGGGCGACCAGGAAGACGATGAGGCCGACGGCGATGATGGAGCCGTACATGGTGGCCAAGCCGGTCGTTGGGTCGGCGCCGGGTGGCGTGGCCGCCGCGCCGATCGCGATGAGGGGGGAGACGGCGGTGAAGGTGACGCCCTGGATAAGGGGGAGCTTCACGCCGATGAAACGACCAATGCCTGCGGACTGGATAATCGTGGCGATGCCACAGGTGAGCAGGTCAGCGTTGATGAGGTGGACAAGCGTGTGGTTGTCGAGCCCGAGTCCGGAGGCGATAACGAGCGGGACGACCACGGCACCCGCGTAGAACGCGAGGACGTGCTGAATACCCAGAATGGTGAGTTTCCCAAAGGGAGGAACTTGATCGACGGGGTGGGGAGCGGACGAGGGGCGTGATGCCATCTGTGTCTCCTGGACCTTTATCCAAGTGGTGTTAGGGACGCCTCTATTCTCTGTGATCAGGATGAACGTTTGACGGTTTATTTAAAAAGTGTGGCGTGTAATATGCCGTTTGTGCATTTCGTTTAGGATGTGAACAAAACGGGACGCATACGGGAGGGGGGCCGGTATGCCGCGCAACGGTCGTCCTCCGTCAATGGCGGACGTGGCTCAATTGGTCGGTGTCTCGCATCAGACGGTGTCTCGCGTTGTGAACGGTAAGGGGCGCGTGTCGCCGCGGACACGCGAACGCGTGCAGTCCGCGATTGCGCAGCTGGGATACCGCCCGAATTCCGTGGCCCGAGCCCTGGTGACCGCCCGCTCGGGCATTATCGGCGTCGTGACCACGACCTCGGCTCATTTTGGCCACTCCTCGATGCTGATTGCCCTGGAGATTACCGCACGCGAGGCCGGGTTCTTCACGTCAGTCGTGGCCCTTGACCGTTTCAGCGTCGAGGACGTGGCAAGCGCCTTCGATCATTTCTCGTCCCTGGCTGCCGAGGCGATCATCGTCATCACGCCGATGGATTCCCTCGCCGAGGCCGGGGTGAGTGTCCCGGGGGATGTGTCGGTCGCAGGTTTTGATGACGTACCCTTGGCAGCCTATGTGGGGCCGGGTCTGACGACGGTGCACCAGGATTTCGCTGATCTTGGGCGCTGCGCGATGGAGGCTGTTAGCCAGGCGCTAGAGGGAGGCTCGGCCGATACCTACGTGCGTCCCACCCGCCTCGTTGTGCGTGGTTCGACGGGGGCGTGCGCCCATTAAGGAGCCTTTTCTTCTGTGTGCGTGCTTTGTGCGCGTGGGGATATGAACGCTCACTCAACGGATATTTGTCGGCGCTCAGGCAGGAGTGTGAATGGCCGCAGTCCCGAGATGCGGGGTGCAGATGATGGCTGTGTGGTCGTCAACGAGCTGCGTGTGGTTCGCTTTGACGACAACGTGCGTCATGTTGCCGTCGCGGAGGGAGACAAGAGTGAATCGGAGTGTCACTTCGGTGTTTTAGTCAACACGTGGCTAGCTCGGACTTCGGTATTAAGGATGTCTGGAAGACTGTGGTCCTGATGCGCTCTGCATCACCGCCACGTCTGACATGACGGCTTCCGCTTTGCCGAAGGATTGTCACATTTTGTCACTTCGGGAATGTATGGCGATAACTTCATGCGTTTCCAAGCGTTTCTTTTATGTATATGACAGTTCTTGGGAATGTGAACGTTAACAATTGTTATTGGACTGTTATCGATTGGGTACGGTATGGGTGACATTTCTCTCATATTGTAAAAGTTGTCAGACCGCACGACGGATGTGTGGAGACGTGATGCCCATCGACAGCGATGTCGAGGCAATAAACAGGAGATATTCCATGAAGACACGTGGTTTCTTTGGAAAGATAGCAACGGTTGCAGCCACTTGTGCGGCCGGTGCTCTTGCGCTGAGCGGATGCGCGGGAGGCGGTGCCGGTGGTGCCTCCGGTTCCGATAATGGGGCTGCGGCCTCGAACGGCGGCACAGTCAAGGTTGGTGTCGCTATGCCGACCCAGACCTCCGAGCGCTGGATCGCCGATGGCAATGCCGTGAAGTCGGGCCTCGAGGCGGCCGGATACGAGGTCGACCTCCAGTTCGCAAACGATGACATCCCCACCCAGACCCAGCAGATCGACCAGATGATCACCAATGGGGCCACCATGCTGGTCATCGCCGCCATCGACGGCACGGCCCTCTCGAGCCAGCTTGACACCGCCGGGGCAAAGAACATCCCGGTCATCGCTTACGACCGCCTCATTCGTGATAATGAAAACGTTGACTTCTACGTCTCCTTCGACAACTTCAAGGTCGGCGTCGCTCAGGGCAACGCGCTGCTGTATGGCCTGGGGCTGACCGACAAGGACGGCAAAAAGCTCGACAGTGCCCCCAAGGGTCCGTTCAACATTGAGCTCTTCGCCGGTTCGCCCGACGACAACAACGCCAAGTTTTTCTTCGATGGTGCGATGAGCGTTCTCAGGCCCTTCCTTGACGACGGCACTCTCGTCGTGAAGTCCGGACAGACCAGCTTCGACCAGGTCGCCATCCTGCGCTGGCAGCAGGAAGTCGCCCAGAAGCGCATGGAGGACCTGCTGACCTCGACTTACGGTGGCGGCTCTGAACCCCTCGCCGGCGTCCTCTCGCCTTTCGATGGCATCTCCCGGGGCATCATCACAGCCCTCCAGGGTGCTGGCTACGGCCCTACCATCAAGGACGGCCTGCCTGCTGTGACCGGCCAGGACGCCGAAATCGCCTCCGCCAAGATGATCAACGACGGCATCCAGCAGTCCACCATCTTCAAGGACACCCGCACCCTGGCCGCCCAGTCCGTGACGGTCATCAAGGCGATGGCTGAGGGCAGCAAACCCGAGGCTAATGACACGACCACCTATAACAACGGCGTGAAGGTCGTACCCTCCTACCTGCTCGAGGTCGAAACCATCTACACCGACAACCTCAAGGAAAAGCTCATCGACTCCGGTTACTACACCCAAGCCGACGTTGATGCGGGCGTCGTGAAGAAGTAAACGACGACGGGGTGCGGGGCATCGGCTCCGCCCCCCACCCCTTCCGATTCGAGGAATGCAAACATGACGCAGAACATTTTGGAAATGCGCGACATCGACAAGGGCTTCAATGGTGTGCCCGTCCTCAAGCATGTCAACCTTGATGTCCGCTTCGGCGAAGTCCATGCCCTGTGCGGTGAAAACGGTGCCGGCAAGTCCACCCTCATGAAGGTTCTCTCCGGCGTCTACCCACATGGGCAGTACGACGGTGCCATCATCTTCGATGGCAAGGAAGTCCAATTCCGTTCCATCAAGGACTCCGAGGCCCTCGGCATTGGCATCATCCACCAGGAGCTGGCCCTCGTTCCCTACCTGTCGATCGCAGAAAACATCTTCCTGGGCGCAGAGAAACCCCGCAAGCTCAGCTTGATCGACTGGCACGAGGTCAATCACCGCGCCGAAAAGGTCCTGGAAAAGGTCGGCCTGGAGGAGAACGTGACAACCCAGGTCGGCACGCTCGGCGTGGGTAAACAGCAGCTCATCGAGATCGGTAAGGCGCTGTTCAAAGACGTGCGTCTGCTCATCCTCGACGAGCCCACCGCCGCCCTGAATGACAATGACTCGGCCCAGCTCCTCGACCTCGTGCGCAGCCTGCGCGATCAGGGCGTCGCCATCGTCATCATCTCCCACAAGCTTGGAGAGATCGCCAAGATCGCCGACCGCACGACGATCCTGCGCGACGGCCAGACGATCGCGACGATCGACATGAAGGACCCCGCCTCCACGCAAGGCAAGATCATTTCGCTCATGGTGGGCCGCGACCTCACTCAGCGTTATCCCGAGCGCAATGTGGAGATCGGCGAGGAGGTCTTCCGCGTGGAAGACTGGACCGTCTACCATCCCACCCAGGCGGGGCGTGTTGTGATTTCAGGGGCCTCCTTCAACGTGCGTCATGGCGAGGTCGTCGGTATCGCTGGTCTCATGGGTGCTGGACGCACGGAACTGGCGATGAGCATTTTTGGTCGCTCTTTCGGCACGTGCATCTCGGGCAAGCTCTTTAAGGATGGCAAAGAGATCACGATCAAGACCGTCTCGGATGCGATCAAGAACGGCATCGCCTACGCGACCGAGGACCGCAAGCAGTACGGTCTCAACCTCATCGATGACATTCGACACAACGTGGCCACCGCTGGCCTGTTTAAGCTCTCGCGCCGAGGCCTCGTCGATGGACACAAGGAGCTGGCGGTCGCCGTCGAATACAAGGAGCGAATGAATATCCGCTCTCACTCCGTCCTCCAACAGGCCGGATCCCTCTCGGGCGGCAACCAGCAAAAGGTTGTGTTGTCGAAGTGGCTCTACACGGACGCGGACGTCCTCATCCTCGACGAACCCACGCGCGGCATCGATGTCGGCGCGAAGTTCGAGATCTACACACTCATCAACAAGATGGTCGAAGAAGGCAAGGCCGTCATCGTCATCTCCTCCGAACTCGAGGAAATCCTCGGCGTTTCGGACCGCATCTACACCCTGGCGTACGGTCGCATCACCGGCGAGGTCAAGGCTGACGACGCCACACAGGAAAACCTCATGGAACTCATGACTATTGAACCCGCAAGGGAGGAGCAGAAATGACCGCCGAAATCAGCCTGGTTGACACGCTGAAAGCCAACCTGCGTCAGGGCGGCATCTTCATTGCGTTCGTCGCCATTGTCGCCCTGTTCTGGGCGTTCAACCCCGACACCTTCCTCTCGTCGGGCAACCTGACGAACATCGTCCTGCAATACTCCTACATCCTGATCCTCGCGATCGGCATGCTCTTCGTCATCGTCCTGGCCCAGATCGACCTCTCTGTCGGCTCGGTTGTGGCCGTGACGGGTGCACTCAGCGGTGTTCTCGTCATCAGGCACGGCTACCCCTGGTGGGTTGGCGTCATCGCCGCCCTCGTCATGGGCATCTTGATCGGAGCTTTCCAAGGCTTCTGGGTCGCCTACGTGGGTATCCCTGGCTTCATCGTCACGCTGGCTGGCATGCTCCTCTTTCGTGGCCTGACCTACCAGGTTCTCGACAATGTCTCGCTCTCTCCCTTCCCCAAGGGCTACTACAACATCGCCAATGGCTTCCTCAATGGCCTTCTGGGCGGTAACGGATTCGACGTCTTCACCCTGGTGATCTTCGGCATCGGTGTGGCTGGCTTCGCCTACCAGCAGCTGCGCACCCGCCGTGCCCGTATCTCCTACAATCAGGCCGTCGAAGCCATGTGGCTCTTCATTGCGAAGATTGTTGTCATCGGCATCGTCGTCATGTGGTTCGCCTACAAGCTCTCCATTGAGCGCGGTCTGCCCATCGTTCTGATTCTCCTGGCGATCCTCGTGCTCGTCTTCGGGACCCTCGCCTCCTCGACGATGTTCGGCCGCGATGTGTACGCGATCGGAGGCAATAAGTCCGCGGCGGCTCTGTCCGGCATCAACGTCAAGAAGGTCACCTTCTGGTGCTACGTCAACATGGGCTTCCTCGCGGGCGTTGCTGGCGTCGTCTACTCAGCCCGTATGAACGGCGCGCAGCCCTCGGCCGGCAACATGTTCGAGCTCGACGCGATCGCCGCGTGCTTCATTGGCGGGGCGTCGACAACCGGTGGTATTGGACGTCTCTCGGGTGCCCTCATCGGTGGCCTCATCATGGCCGTCATGTCCAATGGCATGCAGCTCATGGGTGCCTCTACCTCCACTCAACAGATCGTCAAGGGAGCAGTCCTGCTCCTGGCGGTTGCATTCGACGTGTGGAACAAGCAGCGCGCCTCCGCGTGAGGGTGCGGACGTGAGTCATCAGGGTGGGGAGTTGTCGGCAGGCTGCTCCCCACCCTTGCTGATTGAGGTGCTCCTGCGCGCGTGCCTCCGCACGGGTCCATCTGGGTGCGTGTGCCGTGCGTGTTTGTCACGTGCACCGTCTAGGTTGTGTCATCATTCAACAGGACTCCTGTCCTTACCGAAAAATGCGCCGGTGATAGCGCGTTTGGAGGCGGGTAAGCACTGAACGGCCGAGAAGTTTGTGTGATGTGCAATACAGAAATGTATATTTCTGGGCTGAAATGCGGGCAATTTTCGTGAAATCCGCGAAATATGGCCCTAAACTCGGCGAAATCGTCGGAGATTTCGTACTGTGTCATTCGTGGCCACGACAGTGGTAACCAAAGAACGAACAGGAATGAGGTTTCTCAATGTCCGTGAACCGTACTGAGCTTGTCGCTCAGATTGCCGAACGCGCCGACCTGACCAAGGCGAAGGCCGACGAGGCCCTTGCCGCGTTCCAGGCTGTCCTCGTTGAGTCCCTGGCTAAGGGCGAGGCCGTCAAGGTCACCGGCCTCCTCTCCGTCGAGCGCGTCGAGCGCGCCGCTCGCACGGGCCGTAACCCCCGCACCGGTGAAGAGATCAAGATCCCCGCTGGCTACGGCGTCAAGCTCTCCGCTGGCTCCACGCTGAAGAAGGCCGTTTCCAAGTGACGCGCTAACCCAACGCATGACGTGTGGGGCACGACCACTTGGTCGTGCCCCACACGTATACCTGCCCGCCTCGCAGCAGGGGAGGCATACGATTGCCCCCGGCCCGAGCGAATCGGGCCGGGGGCGTCCCCTGGAGTAGGTCAGACGACTATGTGCTTACGCGCCCACCACTTCCCTCTTCTGAATCTGAAGGAGCGGATGGTGGCACGCCACGCGGTGACGCTCATCCGTGAGTGCGGGCTGGATCTTGCACTCCTCGCCAGCGAAGGGGCAGCGTGGGCGGAAACGGCAACCCTCGGGCGGGTTGACGGCGCTCGGAGGCTCGCCGGTCAGCTTGATGGCTCGGTCGTCGTGGGAGAACTCGGGGTCGGGGACGGGGATCGAGTCGATCAGCGCCTTCGTGTAGGGATGCTTCGGATTCTCGACCACCTCCTTCGCCGGTCCCTCCTCGACGATGCGGCCCAGATACATGACGCCGATGCGGTCCGCCATGTACTGCACGACTGCCAGATCGTGGCTGATGAACAGGTAGGACAGGCCCAGCTCAGCCTGCAGATCCTTCATGAGGTTAAGAACCTGCGCCTGAACGGACACGTCCAAGGCGGAGACCGGCTCGTCGGCGACGATCAAGTCGGGTGCCAGGGTCAGTGAGCGAGCAAAACCGATGCGCTGGAGCTGTCCGCCCGAGAACTCGTGGGGGTAGCGGTCCAGAATTTCTTCGGTCAGGCCGACCTGCTCGATGATCTCCATGATGCGCTCGGCGATCTGGCGAGCGTTCCCAGTCTTTTGGATGCTCATCGGCTCGGCCAGGATCTGGTCGATGCGCATGCGCGGATCCATGGCCGCATAGGAGTCCTGGAACATCATCTGCACGTCGCGGTGGATCGTCACCGCGTCGCGGCCCTTGAGCGTGGCCAGGTCGCGCCCATCCAGCTCGATGGCACCACCCGAGGGCCGCTCAAGACCCGCGATGAGTCGGCCCATCGTCGACTTACCGCAACCCGATTCGCCCACGAGGCCGTAGGTCTCGCCCTTCTTGACGGTAATCGACACGCGGTCCACGGCGGAAACAACGCCCTTGTCGCGCTTGAAGAAGCCGGAACCAGCCGACTCGTACTCGCGCGAGGCCTCCTTGACGTCGAGCAGGACCTTCGAGGACACCAGCGGGGCCTGCTGTGCCCCGGCCTCGTCCCCGTTTTTCTGCGTGTCGAGCTTTGCCTGCAGAGCTGCGGGAGACTCGTCACCCTCCTGTACCGGGTGGAAGCACGAGAAGGTGTGGGTGTCGTCCCCACTCAGGTCCGGGTAGCCCGCGCGGCACTCGTTGGTTGCCCACAGGCAGCGGGCCGCAAACCGGCAGCCCACCGGCAGGTTGGTCAGCGACGGGGGAGCACCCGGGATCGAGAAGAGCTTCGTGCCGGCGGCCAGGGCACGCTCGGGCAGGGCAGCCATGAGCGAACTCGTGTAGCGGTGCTTCGGTTCGGTAAACAGCGTCTTTGTCGGAGCCGTCTCCACGATGCGACCGGCGTACATGACGGCCACACGGTCCGTGTGCCCGGCGACGACGCCCAGGTCGTGGGTGATGAGGATGACGCCCATCTGGTACTCGTCGCGCAGCTCGTCGATGAGGTCGAGGATCTGCATCTGCGTCGTCACGTCGAGAGCCGTCGTCGGTTCGTCGGCGATCAGGATGCGCGGCTTGCATACGAGGGCCATGGCGATCATGACGCGCTGACGCATACCGCCCGAGAGCTGGTGCGGGTAGTTGTTGATGACCACCTCGGGGCGAGGCATACCCACACGTTTAAGGATCTCGACGGCCCGTTCGAGAGCTTCCTTCTTGGAGAGCTTCTCGTGAACGCGCAGCGGCTCGCACACCTGAAGGCCGATCTTCATGGTCGGGTTCAGGGATGTGAGCGGATCCTGGAAGATCATGCCGACCTTCGTGCCGCGCAGCTTGCGCTTCTCCTTCAGCGCAAGCTTCGTCAGGTCCTGTCCATCCAGAATGATCTGGCCGGAGGAGACGGAGCCTCCCTGGGGGAGCAGACCCATGAGGGACAGGGCGGTCATCGTCTTACCGGAGCCGGATTCACCCACGATGCCCAGGGTTTCGCCCGGGTTAACGTGCAGGTCTACACCGGAGAGGGCGTGGACCACGCCGGAGCGGATCTCAATGTCAGTGTGGAGGTCCCGGATGTCCAGGAGCGGAGAGTTAGCCATAGTTCTTCTCACCTCTTGCGCAGTCGAACTTCGAAGGCGTCACGCAGGCCGTCGCCAATGAAGTTGAACGACAGAACCAGCAGAATAATGAGGACGCCCGGCGGGTAGAGCAGCCACCAGTTGCCCGAGTAGACGTGCGACTGGCTGTTGGAGAGCATGGCTCCCCAGTCGGTGGCGGGAGGCTGCGCGCCCAGACCAAGGAACGACAGGTAGGCGACGTAGAGGACTGCGTCGGCGACCTGGAAGGTCGCATTGACGATGACGGTACCGATCGTGTTACGCACGATGTGTGTGCGGATCGCTCGGGGCATCGACCCGCCCATGCCGCGCATCGCGACGACGTACTCGCGCGTGCGCAGGGACAGGGCCTCGCCTCGGATGAGTCGGGATGTTCCCAGCCAGGACAGGGCCGACATGATGATGATCAGGACGGGGACCGTCGGCGGGATCATCGTGGCGATGAGCATGAAGAGGAACAGGACGGGCACGGACATGAGCGCGTCAACGATGCGCATCATGATCGCGTCGATCCAACCACCGACGAAGCCGGCGATCGCGCCGTACAGGGTGCCGATCGTGGTCGCGATGATGCCGGCGAACAAGCCGACGATGATCGAGGTCTGGCCGCCCTTCATGAGGCGTCCGAGCTGGTCGTAGCCGACCATATCCGTGCCGAGCGGATGCTCGGCCGATGGTTCCATCTGAGAGATGGACAGGTCGGTGTGAATCTGGTCGGTCACGTAGAACATGGGGCCGATGAAGGAGAACGCCAGCAGAATCAGCAGCAGGCAGACGCCGAAGACGGCGAGCTTGTTCTCCATGAAAACCTGTAGACCCTGGAGTTTGGTCGACTTGCGGGCAGCGGGCGCCTTCGCGGGCGCATCGGGGGTTGCGGTAGCGGTGGTCATTTCGATCGTCCTGCCAGTCGAATGCGGGGATCGGCCAGGGCGTACAGGAAGTCCGCGAGAAGAGCACCGATGACCGTCGCGAAGGAGACGATCAGGGCCACGCCCAGGAGGATCGGGTAGTCACGTCGGCCGGTCGCCTGGTAGTACAGGTAGCCCATGCCGTTGAAGTTGAAGAGCGTCTCGATAACGAGGGCGCCACAGAACATCGCGGGAATGTAGAGGCCGATCATGGTGATGACGGGGAACATGGCGTTGCGCAGCGTGTGGACGAAGACGACGCGGAACTCCGACAGTCCCTTGGCGCGGGCGGTACGCACGTACTGCTCGTTGAGGTTGTCCACCATCGAGGAACGCACGTAGCGCGCGTAGGCGGCGATTGTGCCAACTGAGAGCGCGCAGACGGGCAGAATCAGGTGGTCCCACTGCTCCCACATGACGGCCAGATCTTGGCCCTGCGGGGCGTCGTTGGGCAGGATCGGCCATACCTGCGAGAAGAGGACGATGAGGAGCAGGCCCGCGAAGAAGATCGGCGTCGAGTAGGCCAGCAGACAGGCGATCGTCACGATGTAGTCGGGTGCTTTATTTCTCTTCACCGCCTGCCATACACCCAGGGGGATCGCGATGATGAGGGCGAGGATGGTGGAGAGCAGAGAGAGGAAGATGGTACGCGGGAGGCGGGCTGCCAGCAGGTCGTTGACGGACTGGTTGTGCTGGTAGGAGTAGCCGAAATCGCCATGCGCGATCTTGTTGAGGTAGGTGACGTACTGCTCGGGGATCGGCCGGTCGTATCCGTTTTCGTGATCGAAGGCCGCGAGCTGTTCTTTCGTCGCGTCCTTGCCCAGTGCGGCTCGGGCGGCACCGCCCGGCTGGGACTGGAGAAGGATGAAGGTGATGATAGTGACCAGGAAGACGACGACGACTGCCTGGCCGAGGCGTTTCAGGATGAATTGGAACATTACGAACTCCACAGTAAGGGGGCAGGCGCCCGCATGAGAGCGGGTGCGGACGCCTGCCCCGTGAGGTGGTGGGTCGAGCGCTTACTTAGTCTCGGTCTGCCACGACCAGTCCTCAGGCCAGGTGTCGCCCGTCGCGTCGAGTTCGCCCAGGTTGAGCGTCTTCTTCACAGCGGTGATCTGGTAGAACGGGTTGGGCATCCACAGAACGGGGAGGTCCTCCGCGAGGTAGTCGTTGTATGCCTGGAGAGCATCGGGTGCGGTCGAGCGCGTCGACTCTTCGATGAGCTTGTCCGCCTCGGGGTTGGAGTACTGGCCGAGGTTGACGGGGGCGCCAGTGGCGAAGAGGCGCTCGCCGGAGGCGTAGATCGGGAAGCCCCACGAGGTCTGGGAGCCGAAGAAGGACAGGTCCCAGGTGCAGGGGGTCTCGTCGTCACATGCCTGCGAGGCGCCGACCGAATCGGGGACCTCGTTCATGTCGATCTTGATGCCGAGCTTGCCGAACTGGGAGATGATCTCTTCGAACATCTGGTGCGTGGAGACGAAGCCCGACTGGGAGACGAGCTTGAAGCTCAGCGTGTCGCCGGCGGCGATGCCCTCGCCGCACTGGCCCTCGCCGGTGCCGGGGTTCTCGCAGACGGTGGCACCGTCGGGCACGACCTTCCAGCCGTGGTCTTCCAGGAGCTTCTTTGCGGCGTCCGGATCGAACTTGTAGACGCAGCCTTCGGTGGTACCGACCTTGTCAGCTGCCATGGGGACAGGGCCACACGTCGGGGAGGCGGTGTCGGACCAGATCTTGTTCGACAGTGTCGGCTGGTCGATGAGCTGCTGCATCGCCTGGCGGATGTACTTTTGGTTGATGTACTTCGAGGAGGGAGCCTGGGGTGCGAAGTTCAGGGCCAGGTAGGTGATGGTGTTGCCGGGCCACAGGAAGACGTTGTAGCCCTTGTTCTCAACGGCTTTGCGCTGGTTGTACTGCGCGGCAGGGATGTAGCCGAAGTCGATGGAACCCGAGCGCACGGAGTTGAACTCGGCGTCGTCACCGGTGAAGGACTTGTAGATCAGCTTGTCGATCTTCGGCTTGTCCTCGCCCCAGTAGTTCTCGTTGGGGACCAGTTCGAGGCCCTGATCGGGGGTGAAGGAGGAGAGCTTCCAGGGGCCGTTCACCGTCTGCCACAGGGGGTTCGTGGCGTAGGTGGACAGGTTCTTGGCCTCGCCCTGCAGGTAGGCGAAGACCTTCTGGGCGCCCTCGGGGGTGCGGTCCAGGTCGGAGACAGTCTCGTCTGCACCGGTCTTGTCCCAGGCGTGCTGGGGGAGCAGTGCGACCTTGTTGATCTGGTTGTCAATGAACCAGGACGGGTTGAAGGTGTCGGTGGTTGTGATAGAGAAGGTGTGCTCGTCCTTGATATCGAGCGAGGCTCCGTCGGGGAAGAAGCCTTCCTTGTAGGAAGCCCACTGGTCCTTGTTGTTGGTCACCAGATTCCACCAGAACTCGATGTCGCGGGTGGACACGGCCGTACCGTCGGACCACGTCGCGTCGTCGCGGAGCTTAATGGTGTAGGTCTTGCCGTCCTCGGAGACCTCGGGGACCGTGCCCAGGGACTTGGGGAGGTTGATCTTGTAGGGCGTCTCGGAGGTGGACTTGTAGGCGAAGAGCGGGCGGTACATCGCTTGGATGAACTGTCCGTTCTCGCCCTGCGTGTAGCCCTTGGCGGAGACGGGGAAGATCCAGTTGGGGATGCGCGAGGCCATTGTGACCTCGTTCTTTCCGGTCTCTGAGGTGAGCGCACGGTTGGAGCTACAGGCGGACAGGCCCATGGTGGAGACCATGGCGAGTGCCGCACCTGCGGTGATCCACCGCTTCAATCTGAGGTTCATGACTACTCCAAATCAACGTTGATCGGGGACTCTGGCGGAACGTGGTCCCTCCAGACGAGCTTCATCATATGACAGATTGTCGGCCAATGTTGCCGGTTTCGATAAATTTGAGAATGTTGCGAAAAAATAGCAGCGATTTTCGACGAAAGAAGTAGCAAACTTTCGCCACTGAGGCATAATAGGTCCTGTCCTCAGTGTTGAGTGCCGTGTAACACTGCGGTTACCGAACAACTTGTCAAGGGAGGTGTCATGGCGACTCATGATGTCGATGAGGCTATATTGACACTCATCGGCTCTGGCCAGGCAGACACGCGGCCTGCGATTGTCAAACAAACCGGACTTGCTGCGTCGACCGTGTCAGCGGCTGTGTCGCGACTCGTCGAGGCCGGGGTTATCGCCGAAGCGGACGAGTCTGTCTCCACGGGTGGACGCAGGGCACGCCGACTCGTCACGTCGGAGGGAACCGGTGCACTCGCCCTCGTCGAGCTGGGAGCCCACCACGGCCTCGTCGCCCTGACCGACCCGACCCGCGGTATCGGGCGCGCCACCAGCCTCCTCATCGACATCGCAAAGGGACCCGAGGCCGTCCTTGCGGCTGTCATGGAAGAAATCAGCCGCCAGGAGAAAGCAGCCGGCGTGCGCGTGGGCGGCCTCGCGCTGGCCGTGCCCGGCCCCGTCGATGCCGAACGTACGCGAGTTATCCGCCCCGCCCGCATGCCCGGGTGGGACGGGATTAACGTCGCCGAGGCCGTGGCACAGCAGTGTGGTCTGCCCGCGATTATCGAAAACGATGCGCGCGCGGGAGCCATCGGCGAATCCGTCTACCGGCGTCGCCTGGGGGGCGTGACCCCCATCGATACGCTCATCTACATCAAGGCCGGTTCCGCTATCGGCGGTGCCTACCTGGTCGATGGCACCCCCCTCGTCGGGCAGGGTGGCCTGGCCGGGGACATCTCGCATATCCCCATTGAGGCGGCCGTGGGCCGCCCCTGCAAGTGTGGCAACGTTGGCTGCCTGGAAACCATCGCCTCGGCCGACTCGATTCGAGCCGACCTGGCTGCCTCCGGCCTCGTCTACGAGAACAACGCACAGCTCCTGGCCGCAGCGCGCGGCGGCGTGCCCGAAGTCGCTACCGCCATCCGCCAGGCGGGGACACTCCTGGGACTCAGCATCGCCCACCTCGTCTCCTTCCTAGCACCCCAAGGAGTCATCGTCGGCGGAGCCCTGTCCGCCGTCGACGCCTTCAGCGCGGGCGTGCGCGCCGCGCTTCACCAATCGTGCCTGCCCTCCATCATGGAAAACCTGGTCATCGAGTCGTCCCGCTCCGGGCGTGATGCCGCGCTCTGGGGCCTGTCGTCTCTCACCCCCCATAAGATCTCAAAGGAGAATCGCTCATGACAAAGCCCCGCATTGCGGTCGCCGGTATCCACATCGAATCCTCGACGTTCACGCCCTACGTCTCGACCGCCGACGACTTTATCGTCACGCGCGGTGAGGAGCTGATGGACCGCTTCTACTGGCGCAACGAGGACTGGGCCACCCAGATCGAGTGGATCCCCGTCCTGCACGCACGAGCTCTGCCCGGCGGTGTCGTCGAACGCGGTGCCTACGACGCCTGGAAGGCTGAGATCCTGGAAGGCCTCGCGGCGGCCGCTCCCCTCGACGGCCTCTTCTTCGACATCCACGGTGCCATGAGCGTCCAAGGCATGGACGACGCCGAGGGTGACCTCATCAACGCGATCCGCGGCGTTATCGGCCCCGATCCGATGGTCAGCGCCTCGATGGACCTGCACGGAAACGTCTCCCAGGACCTCTTCAACGGCTGCGACATCCTCACCTGCTACCGCCTCGCGCCCCACGAGGATGCCCTCGAGTCACGCCGTCGCGCCGCCTACAACCTGGGCATGCGCCTCCTCAACGGGGCACCCAAGCCCGTCAAGGCCCTCGTCCACGTGCCCGTCCTGCTGCCCGGCGAAAAGACCTCGACCCGCATCGAACCCGCCAAGTCCCTCTACAAGATGATCGACCCCATCGAAGAAATGGATGGCATCCTCGACGCCGCCATCTGGATCGGCTTCGCGTGGGCCGACCAGCCACGCTGCAAGGGCGCAGTCGTCGTCACGGGCGACGACGCCGACCTCGTCAAGGAGCAGGCCGAGCGCATCGGCCAGTACTTCTGGGACGCGCACGACCGCTTCGAATTCGTCGCCCCCGTCGCCTCAATGGAAGAATGCCTGGCCGCCGCCGAGGAGGGCCCCAAGCCCTTCTTCATCTCCGACTCCGGCGACAACCCGGGTGCCGGCGGTGCCGACGACGTGACGGTCGCGCTCGCTGCCCTGCTCGCGTGGAAGCCCGTTCAGGAGGCGACGCTCGACGTTGTTTATGCCTCGATTATCGACCCCGTCGCGGCCGCAGTCGCGTGGGAGGCCGGCGTGGGTGCCGGGGTAGACCTCGAGGTCGGCGGACACATCGATACCCGCGATCCTGGACCGCTCACCGTCCGCGCCACGGTCGAGGCCCTCGCCGCCGACCCGATGGGCGGCCACACCGCTCTGCTGCGCACCGGCGGCCTGCGCTTCATCGTGACCACGAATCGCAACCAGTACACGATGTTTTGCCAGTTTGAGCTGCTCGGCGTGGATATCACGAAGGCAGACGTCGTCGTCGTCAAGATCGGTTACCTCGAGCCCGACCTGTACGAGACCCAGAAGGGCTGGCTCATGGCCCTGACCCCCGGTGGCGTCGACCAGGACCTCATCCGCCTCGGCCACCACAAGATCGACCGACCGATGTTCCCCTTCGACCCTGATATGGCAGATCCCGATCTGCACGCTCAGGTGGTTGTGCCATGAGTACCGTCAAAGATACGGCCGGATCGGTATTCGCGGGTATCGATATCGGAGGCACCTCCATCAAGTGGATGATCGTCGATGAGGCTGGCGCAATCCTCACGCAGGGGAGTGAACCCACAAGGTGCGAGGCCGTGGACGAGCAGGTGGGCAGCATCGGCTCCCGGTTGGCTCATGCCTATCCGGGACTGGTGGGTGTCGGACTGATTTGCCCCGGCCTCGTCGATGAGGACAACGGAACCGTCGTGTACGCGGCGAACCTGGAGCTGCGTGGCGTTCAACTCGCCCGCGCTGTCGAGGAAGCGACGGGCATTCCCGCCGCCCTCATGCACGACGGGCGTGCCGCGGGCCTGGCGGAGGGACTCCTCGGTGCGGGGCGCGGGGCTTCCTCCTTCCTCATGATGCCGATCGGCACCGGTATTTCCGTCGCCCTCATGCTCGGCGACGCCCTGTGGAGCGGCGCGACTTTCAGCGCCGGAGAGGTCGGGCATGCGCCCATCTTCCCCGGGGGAGAGCCATGCCGGTGCGGCTCGCGCGGGTGTCTGGAGGTCTACGCCTCTGCGAAGGGCATCGCACGCCGATACTTCCAGGCAACCGGCGAGAATATCGGCACCAAGGCCATCGAGAAAGCAATTGGCACCGACCCTGTGGCCACCGAAGTGTGGGGGACCGCCGTGCGGGCTCTCGCCCTCTCGCTCACCCACATGACGCTCACCGTCGACGTCGAGCGCATCATCATCGGCGGCGGCCTGTCCCATGCGGGGGAGAACCTGCTGGCACCGCTGCGTGAGGAGTTTGCCTCGATGCTGACGTTCCGCGACGCACCCGAGATCGTCCGCGCCTCCCTCGGCGGAGCGGGCGGGCGTTGGGGAGCCGCGATCCTGGCCGCCCGCGTGGGCGGATCGACCTGCTATGAAAGGTGGCAGCCGTGACGGTTGTTGAGATTTGCGTCGAAGATGCTGTGGGCGTGCGCCGTGCGCGCGATGGGGGAGCGGATCGGATCGAGATCTGCACTGACCTGTCGTGCGGGGGCCTGACCCCCGCTTTCGACGAGGTGGCTGCCGCCCTTGAGGTCGCCCCTGCGGGCGGCGTCCAGGTGCTCGTGCGCCCGCGACCCGGCAACTTCGTACATTCGCGCGAAGAGGTCGACCGTATCGCCTCCGACATCGTGACGCTGCGCGCCATCGGTCGGGGGACTGCCGTGCGTCTGGGCTTCGTGGTCGGTGTCTTAGCGGACGATGGGTCCATCAACGTGGACGCTGCTGCTCGACTGCGCGACATCGCCGAGGAAGCATCCCTGACCTTCCACCGGGGTTTCGACCAAGTACTCGATCAGGATCGGGGTCTCGACGTCCTCATGGAGCTGGGCTATGACCGCGTGCTGACGACTGGTGGCCACCCTGCGGCTGCCCAGCCCGAGGCACTGGCGCGCTTGGTCGAGCGCGGGGGAGAGGACATCATCATCCTCGTCTCGGGCGGCTTGCGCGCCCACAACGTTGCCGAGGTCGTGGCGGCCTCGGGTGCTCGCGAGGTCCACATGCGTGCGTCCGGGACCTCCGGTACCGATCAAGCCGAGGCCGAGCGAATTGTCGCCGCCCTGCACGGATAACTCGGCTCGCGCATTTTTGGAAAATCACCCTTGATTCGTCTGACAAATCGACGTCAGCAGTGTAAGGTTAAACACATGAGAATTGGAATTTTCAACGACGAAGATCAGATCGCATCCCTCGCAGCAGACCGCATCCTCGAGGTCTACCGTGCTAAGCCGAACTTTGTGCTCGGCCTGGCCACGGGTTCCTCGCCGCTGAAGCTCTACGCGGAGCTCGTGCGCCGCTACCAGGCCGGTCAGATCTCCTTTGCCCAGGTTCGCTCCTACAACCTCGACGAGTACGTGGGCCTGCCCCGCGACCACTACGAGGGCTACGCGAACTTCATCCACCGCAACCTCGTCGACCTCGTCGACATGCCCGAGGGAGCGGCCCACGGTCCCGACGGCTGGTGCGATGACCTCGAGGCAGGTGCCGCCGCCTACGATGAGGCCATCAAGGCTGACGGCGGCATTGACATCCAGGTCCTCGGCATCGGAAGCGACGGCCACATCGGCTTCAACGAACCCGGCGGCACTCTCGCCTCGCGCACCCACGTGGGCGTCCTGACCGAGCAGACCCGCCGCGACAACGCACGCTTCTTCGATGGCGACATCGACCAGGTTCCCACGCACTGCGTGACCCAGGGCCTGGGCACGATCATGGACTCGCGCGCCCACATCTTCATCGCCACGGGTGCGGGTAAGGCAGATGCGGTCAAGGCTATGATCGAGGGCGGCGTGACTCAGCGCTGGCCCGCGTCCATCCTCCAGCACCACCCCGACGTCACCGTGCTCCTCGATGAGGCCGCCGCCTCCAAGCTCGAACTCGCAGACTTCTACAAGGAGGTCTGGGAGAAGGAACACCTCTGAGATAGTTTTCTGCGTCCCCCTGCCCCGGCCTCGCCCACATGAGGCCGGGGCTCTGTCGCCTCTGACGCTTCGCTCCCGGCGCACGCGGCCTCCCGCCTTCACGCCCATCCGGGTCGTACAATGGACCCCATGCGTAACGCCCTTGACGAACCCACCGGCCCCTCCGCGCCCTCCGGCCCTTCCACCGCGTCCTCGACCGGCCTGCTGGAGCGTACTGAGACCCGCAAGGAGCGCACCGACGGTGATGGCGACCGCTTCGCCCACTTCGTGCGCAAGGACAAGGCAAACTCTTCGATGGTGACGGGCCAGCCCGTCGTCGCCTTGTGCGGCAAAGTGTGGATCCCTACCCGCGACGCGTCGCAGTACCCGGTGTGCCCCACCTGCAAGGAGCTGCGTGATTCGATGGGTAAGAACGGGCGTAATTGGCCCTTCTCCGACGGCGGAAAGGGTTCCGATAAGTGAGCGAGACGATCCGGCGCGCACCCGTTGGCAGGCTGCGCGCCTGGCAGGCTGCTGCTTTGGACCGCTACATGGCGTCCTCCCCACGCGACTTCCTGGCGGTCGCGACCCCGGGCGCGGGTAAGACAACCTTCGCCCTCACGCTTGCGACCGAGCTGATCGCTTGCGGCGTCATCGATAAGCTGACCGTCGTGTGCCCCACCGAGCACCTCAAAGGCCAGTGGGCCTCGAGCGCCGCACGCTTCGGCATCCACATCGACCCCGACTTCACGAACTCGCAGGGTGTGGCCGGTTCCCACTTCGACGGCGTGGCCGTCACCTACGCGCAGATCGGCTCCAATCCGGCGGTCCACGCGGCGCGTACCCGCGCCTATCGCACCCTCGTCATCCTCGACGAGATCCACCACGCCGGCGACTCCCTGTCGTGGGGCGATGGCGTGCGCGAGGCCTTCGCGGACGCGACGCGTCGCCTGGCTCTGACGGGTACGCCCTTCCGTTCCGACACGTCGCCGATTCCCTTCGTCACCTACGAGGAGGATGAGGAAGGCATCCGACGCTCGCGTGCCGACTACACCTACGGCTACGGCGACGCCCTCAAGGACGGCGTCGTGCGCCCCGTGCTGTTCATGTCCTACTCGGGACAGATGGCCTGGCGCACCAACGCGGGCGACGAGGTCAGCGCCCGCCTGGGCGAGCCCCTCACCAAGGACATGATGAAGCAGGCCTGGCGCACCGCGCTCGACCCCACAGGCGAGTGGATCTCCGCCGTCCTGCGCGCCGCTGACCTACGCTTGGAGGAGGTGCGCCGCACGGTGCCCGATGCGGGTGGTCTCGTCATCGCCTCGAACCAGGACCATGCGCGCGCCTACGCTCGTCACCTGCGCCTCATCACCGGCAAGGCTCCGACGGTCGTTCTGTCCGACGACGCGGACGCCTCTGATCGTATCTCCGAGTTTGCGGACTCCACCGACAAGTGGATGGTCGCCGTGCGTATGGTGTCCGAGGGCGTCGACGTCCCCCGCTTGGCTGTCGGCGTCTACGCGACGAACGCCTCCACGCCCCTCTTCTTCGCCCAGGCGATCGGTCGCTACGTGCGTGCGCGTCGCCGCGGCGAAACCGCGACCGTCTTCATCCCCTCCGTCGTGCCCCTGTTGACCCTCGCTGGCGGCATGGAGATTGAGCGCGACCACGCGCTGGACCGTCCCAGGCGCGAGGAAGCCAGCGAAGACGACATGTGGAACCCCGAGGATGCCATGGTTGCGGCCGCAAACCGCGAGGAAAAGGCATCTTCCGACCTGCTCTCCCAATTCGAGGTCCTGGGTGCCGACGCTGAGTTCGATGGCGTCCTCTTCGACGGTGCCGCGTGGGGGACGGGTGCCGAGGTCGGCTCCGAGGAAGAGCAGGAATACCTCGGCATTCCCGGCCTCCTGGACGCCGATCAGGTGACGACCTTGCTGCGCGCCCGCCAGGCGGGTCAGGTCGCCGCCCAAAAGAAGACCCGCGCCGCTCAGAAAATGCGCGAGGAGAATGCGGGTATCCCCGCCCACAAGCTGCGCGCCGCCAAGCGCAAGGAACTCCAGCACCTGGTTTCCACCTGGTCTCGCCGCTCGGGCGAAACCCATGCGACCATCCATTCGCGCCTGCGCTCGCGCTGCGGCGGCCCCGAGGTCGCCCAGGCCACAACCGAGCAGATCGAAGCGCGCATCGCCCTGCTGCGCGAGTGGTTCGTCGGCCGTCACTAACGCCCCACCGCGCACCCAGGTGCGCTGAGCCAACGACCGAACCCTGGCCTTGTCCCTCCGATTGAGAAGGACGAGGCCAGGGCTTCGTCATACGTCGAGCTGGGGTCAGCCGACCTTTTCGTAGCGCGTGGGGATAGCAGCCTCGCCCTCGGACAGGCGCCATGCCTGGTAGGGAAGCTCGTTGCGGGCGCGCAGGTGGCGTTCCTGGGCGCGCGACAGGGCCTCGGAACCCCAGGCGTCGGCATCGATCTGGCCGCCGCGAACCAGCTGGACCTGCAGCGGACGGGCACCACGCTCGGCCAGGAGAGCCTGCCCCTCCTCGAAGGAGGTGCCGACGAGCAGGAGTTCCTCGGTCGCGTAGCCGTCCTCGCCCAGGACACGACCGGCGACCTTGCGACCGCCGACCGTGGACTTCGACTCGGCCTTCTTGGCGACAAGCACAGTCTCGCCGTTGGAATCCTCACGCTGAACGACCTTGTAGACCAGGGCGGCCGTCGGCACACCCGAGCCCGTCACCAGCTTGGTGCCCACGCCGTAGGAATCCACGGGTGCCGCGCCGAGGGCGGCGATCGCGTACTCGTCCAGGTCGGAGGTCACCGTGATCTTGGTCGAGGTGGCACCCATCGCGTCAAGCTGTCCGCGCACCTTGAACGCCTGCGCAACCAGGTCGCCCGAGTCCAGACGCACCGCGCCCAGCTCGCCGCCCGCAGCGCGCGCGGCCTCAACCGCGTTAATGACGCCCTGCCTGATGTCGTAGGTGTCCACGAGCAGCGTCGTGCCAGCGCCCAGCTTGGCGACCTGGGAATCGAAGGCGTCGCGCTCAGTGTCGTGCAGGAGCGTGAACGCGTGGGCGGCCGTGCCGATGCAACGGATCCCGTAGCGCTTGGCCGCCTCGAGGTCGGAGGTACCCTGGAAGCCACCGATGATGGCGGCGCGGGCGGCGGAGACTGCGGCGCGCTCGTGGGCGCGGCGCGCACCCATGTCCATGCAGGGGCGACCGTGGGCCGCGATTGTCA